>CAYMFQ010000027.1:8941-10614 GCA_964389335.1 uncultured Granulosicoccaceae bacterium | reverse complement strand
GCAGAGCCGGAAGCCGCAGAAGAACAACTTGCTGCAGACATTGCACAGGGTGCCGACGCCGACCAGTTGCTGATAGCGCCCGTCAATGCAAAGCGGCTTGCTGATAACGCCGTTCGTCCTCGTCCGGGTAATGGAGGCTATATCCGTGAATACGCCTATCAGACCCGCGCCAATCGTAAACCCAATGACCGTATCGACTTTACTGAAACCCTGTACTGGAACAGCGGCATAAAAACCGGCGCACGCGACGGCAAAGCCACAATGCAGTTTTCCCTGTCAGACAGCGTTACCACCTTTCGGGTAATGGCTGATGCGCATGGCCGCAACGGTGCGATTGGTAGCGGGGATACGATGATCGCATCAGTAGAACCGTTTTACATTACTGCCAAAATGCCACAGCAGGTAATCGCTTCAGATGTGATTGAGCTGCCGGTTACTCTGGTTAATACCACTTCAAAAACTATCGCCAATGCCAGTGTCAACATCACTGGCAAAGGCATTGAAACGACTCAACACAGCGCAATCACCCTGGCCCCAGGTGCCAGGCTGCGCCAGGTTATTTCAGTGAGCGCGTCTGCTGCAGGCACCTACCCGATTACTATCACGGCACAGGCCGGAGAATACAGCGATACTGTGACACGACAGCTCACTGTCAACGCAGCAGGATTCCCCATCGCGTTTAATGCAGGCGGACTACTGTCCTCGACCACACCACATAACACCACTGTTGTTATACCCGCGGATGTGACTGACGGCAGCCTGCAGGCCACCGCCAGCGTTTACCCATCGCCACTGGCCAGTATGGAAGAAGCCCTCAACGCATTGCTGCGTGAACCACACGGCTGCTTTGAACAAACCAGTTCCACCAACTATCCCCTGGTGATGGCGCAGCAGTACTTCGACAGCCATACCGGTGTTGATCCTGCGACCATCGCACGCTCCAGAGACCTGCTCAAGACCGGCTACCAGAAACTGATCGGCTTTGAGTCGGAAGATAATGGTTACGAATGGTTCGGTGCCAACCCGGCACACGAGGCTTTGACTGCCTATGGCCTGATGGAGTTTACCGACATGGCCAAAGTAATGCAGATTGACGACGATATGCTTAGCCGCACGCGCAACTGGTTACTGAGCCGGCGCGACGGCAACGGTGGGTTCAGTCGTAACGACAAAGCACTCGACAGCTTTGGTCGGGCACCGGCTGCGACGACCGACGCGTACATTGTCTGGTCGCTGCTTGAAAGCGGTCAGAGCGCACAATCACTGAGCAAAGAAATAAAGCACGTTAAAGACAGCGCATTCAATGGCAACGACAGCTACATCGATGCACTGGCCGCCAACATTTTATATCTTGCCGGCGATAGCGACAGCGCAGACCTGTTGTCAGAAAAACTGATCAAAGCAACGGCGGAAAACGGAGCAGTAGAAGGCTCGACCACATCGATTACAAACTCCGGCGGCGACTCGTTAACCATCGAAACCACCAGTCTGGCACTGCTCGCATGGCTGCGTAACGATGAACAGTTTGCGGCACAGGTGGAGCATTCCATTAAATGGCTGTTTGAACGCAGCAAGGCCGGCCGCTTCGGCTCCACCCAATCGACCGTACTGGCGCTAAAGGCCATCAACACCTACGACGCAGCCCGTGCCGTACCTAAACAGCCCGGTACAGT
>CAYMFQ010000027.1:0-8841 GCA_964389335.1 uncultured Granulosicoccaceae bacterium | reverse complement strand
TATCATTTTTCTGACGGAACAAGAGATGTCTGTGAGGGTGCGGCTACTGCACCGCACACAGGTTAGCAAGATTTGTAAAACCACCCTGTGAAATGATGTGTTTGAAACATCAGGAAGCACATCAGTGTCTCAAAGTTACGAACAGCGGGTATTGCGGGTTCTGCAATACATTCATGAAAATCCGGCGGGCGACTTGTCGCTCGATGCCCTGGCAGACGTGGCGTTTATGTCGCGTTTCCACTGGCACCGGGTGTTTCAGGCAATGACCGGTGAAACCTGTGCACAGGCGGTGCGACGTATTCGAATGTATCGTGCGTCATCGTGGCTGCTGTACAGCGACAGAACGGTTGCCGATATCGCGACCGCCGTGGGTTACCCCAATATTCAAAGCTTCAGCCGTACCTTCGCTGAGACCTTCGGTATGCCTCCTGCCACGTTTCGCAAAAATGGCAAACCCGGACTTCCCCGAAAGCCATCAGCAAAAGGAAACTTCACTATGTTCACTGTTAATACGGAAACGATGCCGGAAAAACGCCTCGCGGCACTGCCACACCAGGGGCGCTATGAAACCATCGGCACTTGCTGGGAGCAACTCGCTAAAACCGCTTCGCAGCAAAACCTCTGGCCACGTACGGCAGGTATGATCGGCGTGCACTACGACGACCCTAATGTTGTCGATGAAAACAAGCTGCGTGCGCACGCAGGCCTGGTAATTACCGACAGAGATCCGGTACCTTCGGAGCTTGAGGAGGTCGTTTTGCCAGCCGGCCCTTGTGCAGTTTTAAACTACAAGGGGCCGTACACGGCTATTAAGGTAGCCTACGATTATCTGTATGGTGACTGGCTGCCAAAATCAGGCAGAGAGCCTGCGGATTTACCGCCGTATGAAATCTACCTGAATGATCCGGCTGAAACCGACGAGTCTGAACTACTGACCAATATCGTCGTGCCACTGCAATAGCAGTCGTATCCACAGCCTTACGAGTGCAAACGCACCCGGCCAGCTGGCGCCGGGTGCTTATGATTGAACATCGCTTATCGCACGCTGGTATCTGTACGACGTTGCCTGTGTATACCCGTCGTGCGCACCTTCTCCGACTTTGCTAAACCCCAGGTGAGTAAAGAAAGACTGGTTCTCGGTCAGCTCGACGCGTGTTTCAAGCTCAAGCGCTGCACATGACCACTGCTTGCCGATGAAGTTTGCGACGTCTATCAACTGCTTTGCCACACCCTGGCCTCTGGCTGGTTCATCGACTGCGAGCTTGCCGAGGTAGAGCACATCGGCTTTCTTTTGCACGAACAAACAGCCGACTAACTGATCGTCTTCCATCGCGGTGATCAGTGTTTCATCGGTGGCTTTGCGGCGCAGCCCGTCAGCATCGAGTTTATGCAGTGATGAAGGCGGATCGATGCGGCCTTCCATAAACGCAAACGACCGGTGCAGCAGTGCGAGCAAACTGGCGAAGTCGTCAAAGCCTGGGTTTATTTCTATTTGTGCCATGGGGCTCGGTGCGCTTTATCGTCTGTTGGGGGTTATTGTGGAGCTATGTGAGACATGTTGCGGTTCGCTGCGCTCACGGGCAACCTACATAAATATAACGGAAATCCGTTACCACGCTTTACACATACGATGTGCCGCCGTTGATGCCGATTATCTGACCGGTGATAAAGCCACTGAGTTCAGATGCAGACAAAAACAGACAGGCCGGCACACAGTCTTCTGCGGTACCGAGCCGGCCCAGCGGGGTCGCAGCGGCGGTCTTCGCAAGCTTCTCTGCACTGGAGTAGCGCTGATGAAAGTCGGTATCGATGGTACCGGGGGATATCGCGTTAACTCTTATGCGATGCGGCGCCAGCTCGGTGGCGAGTGAACGCGTATAGGTTGAGATAAACCCTTTCGCAGCGCTGTACATTGAAGACCCTGCACTGCCACCGGTCGCCGCGGAAATTGAACTAACATTAACAATGGCGGCAGACTCTGCGGCTTTTAACAACGGCAATAACCCGGTCGTCAGCAGCACCACGCTACGGGCATTCAGATCGGTGACTCTGGCATAGTGCTCGGCCGTCATCTGCTCGACAGGTACGCGGCCGTACATGGTGCCGGCGTTGTGTATCAGTACATCGATATGACCAACGGCTGCCGTCAGCTCACTGACAAGTTGCTGCACACCTTCAACGCTTTCCATGTCTGCGGTAAACGTGCTGACACGGCCATTTTCAGCTGACGTTGGAAATACCCAGTGCTCACGACTTTGCTCACGGCCCAGATGCGCCAGCACATGCGCGCCATCGTCTGCAAAGGCGCGTGCAATCGCAGCGCCAATACCGCGCCCGGCACCGGTCACCACTACATTCTTGCCGGCAAACAATCCAGGGCTGAATAGTCCGTTGCTGGTCATGCGAGAGCCTGCCGTTTATGCACCATGTAGTACCTGCCAGACCTTTTGCGGCGTCATTGGCATTTGCAATGACAGCGCTCTGTCGAGACTGACTCCGTTGCGCACCAGTGCGTCGACAACTGCATTGGCGACGGCAGGCGTCGCACCGATGGTTCCAAGCTCTCCTACACCCTTGAGACCAAGCGGGTTGTTTTTACAGGGTATGGACTGATCGATAATAGTGCGGCAAAAACACGTGTCATCAGCACGCGGCAGGTTGTAGTCCATCAGGCTACCGGTTTGCAGTTGACCACTGTCGCTGTCGTAGACAATCTCTTCGCACAACGCCTGACCAATACCCTGCAACGCCCCGCCTTCCAGCTGACCGGTGACAATCATCGGGTTGATGACTTTGCCAACATCGTTGACGTTATCGTAACTGACAACATCAACCTTGCCAGTGTCGGGATCAATCTCCACTTCACACGCATGTGCTGCATTGGGCCAGGTTGAATCATCGACGCTGCTGACGCTGTTGATATCGATTTGCCCTTCAGGCTGTTTGGCGGCAAGTTCAAACCAGTCCATTTTTACATCAGTGCCGGCCACACCAAACGTAGCATTCTCAAAAACAACATCGGTCACGGCACATTCAAACTGATCAGCCGCCAGTTGTTTGGTTTTATCGATAAGCCGGTGACTGGCTACCTGCAACGCAGAACCACCGGTAAATATTGATCGTGAACCGGCACTGCCAAAACCGTTGAGACGATCGGTATCGCCGTGCTTAACGACAATTCGATCGATAGACACGCCAAGCTCTTCTGCAACAATTTGCGCAAAACAGGTAGAGATGCCCTGCCCCATCGGCAACAGTGCCGTAGCGGCCTCAACCGTGCCATCGGCTTTGACATCAATCATGACGTTTTCTTCGAATACAGTGCCTCCTGTCCATTCGAGAAAGGTAACCAGACCACGCCCTCTGAGTTTGCCACGTTCGGCACTTTGCTGATGGCGCTCATCAAAGCTGTTCCAGCCTGCCAGCTCAATTGCCTGATCAAGCATCGACTCAAAATTACCGGTGTCGTAAGTCTGCTGCATCGGGTTGGTATAGGGCATCTGCGACGGGCTGATGAGATTGCGTCGACGCATCTCGGTCGGGTCGATTTTTAAAGTATACGCCGCCTTGTCGAGCAAACGTTCAAGGGTGTAGATGGCCTCTGGTCGACCGGCACCACGGTATGCGGCAGTCGGTGACTTGTTTGTCAGAACAGCCCGGAAGTGAAAATCAATAACCGGTATGTCATAGACACTGGTGGCAACCCACGGACCAATCATCAATTGAATCGCCACGCCAGTCGGGTTGGCCATACCACCGAGGTCAGCGTCGGAGCGGTTGCGATACGCCAGAATCCGACCGTCGCTATCCAGCGCCAGCTCTGCGCGCGTAATGAGATCGCGGCCGTGCACGGCACTCAGCAATTCTTCGCCGCGTGTGGCTATCCACTTGACCGGCTGCCCGGTTTCACGTGCGGCAAACGCAACTACTGCATCTTCGCTGTGCATACCTGCCTTCATGCCAAAGCCGCCACCCACATCAGCCACCTGCACGCGAATATCCTGCGGGTCCATTTTTAACACTGCGTTGGCAAGCATATCCCTGACCGCCGTTGGCATTTGCGAGCTTAGCTGCACACACAAACGGCCATCTTCCATATAGGCAAGCACCGAACGCGGCTCAAGGGAACTCGGTGCCAGGCGCTGATTGACCAGATCGATCGACACCACGTGTGCTGCATCGTCGAAGCACTTCTCTGCCGCGACGGCATCACCATGGCTTTTCTCTGCACAGATATTATCTGCGGCATCAGCCACCAGCCGTGGCGCATCGGCAGCCAGTGCCGCATCAATAGACATCACAGCCGGCAGAGCTTCGTATTGCACGTCAATGAGCTCGATGGCGTGCAGCGCCTGGGCCTCAGTGCCAGCAATTACCGCACATACTGCCTGCCCGTTATAAAACACACGGTCGACTGCCAGCGGCCAGCGCGGCGGAGAGATGGCGTCGTTACCATCCGCGCGCTGCCACGGGGCACCCACGCCGGGCAACGGATTGACACCTGCCGCCTGCATTGACGCACCGGTCAGTACAGCAACCACACCCTCTGCCGATTCCGCCGCCGAGGTGTCAATGGCGGTGATGCTGGCGTGCGCATAGGGAGAGCGCAGAAACACAAGCGCCTGCAAGCCGTCGGGCTGAAAATCGTCTGTGTAGCGACCGTCTCCGGTCAACAGCGAACGATCTTCAATTCTGGCGACAGACTGGCCGCTGCCAAAGCGTGCGGCGACATTGGGACTACCCATAGATAGAGAGGCTCCAGGAGGGTCAAAAGAGAGGGCTGACGGTAGTGTAACTGATGCCCCGCCCGCCACAAACAAGGTTGGCCCGCGCCCGCACTACTCAGGATTGCTGATAGCCTTTATACTCCCTGCACATCTCGGGTGCACACCCGTCATTTAATGCTGTATGTCCGGAGGATTTCATTGATGAAGAAAACAACCGCAAAAATTGTCGGCGGTCTCGCGTTGCTGGCAGGCGCACTGGGCCTGCACCAGGCTAAGGCTGAAACCACGCTGACGGTATCGTCCTGGCTGCCCCCGAAGCACGTCATCGTGTCTGAAATGCTGATGCCCTGGGCAGCCAGCGTCGAAGAGGCCACAGAGGGTCGAGTCAAAATCAAGGTGCTGCCAAAAGCACTCGGCAAGCCCCCCGCGCACTTCGATATCGCCAGAGATGGCCTGGCTGACATCACCTACGGTATTCACGGCTACCAGCCGGGACGCTTTGTGCTGAATAGCACCGCAGAAGTACCTTTCCTTGGCAACGATGCGGAAGACATTTCCGTGGCCTACTGGCGTATGTACGAAAAACACCTTAAAGCTGCCAACGAACACAAGGGTGTAAAGCTGTTAGGTCTGTTTACCCATGGTCCGGGCCAGATCATGACGACCGGCACCCCAATCAACTCTATTGCCGACCTGAAAGACCTGAAGATGCGTATCGGTGGTGGCATTGTGAAGGACGTCACCAGCAACTTCGGCATCGTACAGCTGTTCAAGCCAGCACCTGAAGTGTACGAGCTGCTGTCGCGTGGTGTTGCTGACGGTGTGATGTTCCCGCTGGAAGCCATCGACGGTTTTAAACTGGAAAACACCATCAAAAACGTCACCCGTATTCCGGGTGGTCTGTACAACACCAGCTTCTTCATGGTGATGAACGAAGGCAAATTTAACTCACTGTCTGATGAAGACAAAGCCGCAATCGACAGTGTCTCAGGTGAAGTCTTTGCCCGCATGGCAGGCCGCGCCTTCCAGAAGCGTGATGATGTCGGGCTGGAGAAATTCATCGCGGCAGGCGGTCAGCTGATTGATGCCTCACCCGAGGTGGTCTCACAGATTCAGGGCTGGGTGGCAGACATCGAGGCAGGCTGGGCCGAGAAGGTATCCAAGCTCGGACTCGACGGCGCACAGATCCTGTATGACATGAAAACCGAAGTCGCCAAACTCGCGGCTGAGTAATCGCAACAAACCTGTGGCGGCACATACCTACTGCCGCCACTCACCTGCAGCGGCGCCTGATCACAGCGCCGCTCTGGTATTAAAAAAAAGCCGAGCTTCGGCATCGCACGCGGCAAGAAACATTATTCTATGACGACTCCATCCTCCTCTGAGCCGGGCTTTATTCGCATCGGCAGTCGCCTGCTTGAGTACATCGGCGCGTTGTTGTTGTTTGCCATGATGATGCTGACGTTCGTTGATGTTATTGCGCGCTATTTTTTTAGCCGCTCAATTACCGGCGGATTTGAAATTACCGAAATCATGCTCGCCACACTGATCTTTTGCGGGCTGCCGTTAATCACCCTGCGCGACGGACATATCACCGTAGACCTGCTGGAAGGCTTCTTCGGCAACACGTTCAAACTGCTGCGCGATCGGCTGGTGTACATCATGGTGACCGTGACGCTTGCGTTTCTCGGCTACCGCTTGTGGCTTAAAGGCCAGACTTTCGTCGAATACAATGATCAAACCGCCATCCTGTATATTCCGCTGGCCCCGGTATGTTTCATTATGTCGGTGCTATGCATCATTAGTGCTGCCATTGCCGCCTACTTTGCGATCAGCGGCCACAGCCCGCGCAAGGGACTGGCTGAGCAAAGCGCATTGCCTACTGCATCGGCTGACGCCGCCAAAGATTCAAAAGAGAACGCACAGTGATTCCATCCATTATCGGCTTTACCGCGCTGTTGGTGATGGTGCTGTTGCGCGTGCCTATTGCGTTTGCCATGGGTCTGATCGGCTATGTCGGCTTTGGCATGCTGGTATCGTGGCCCGCAGCCGGCGCTATGGTAGCGGGCATCGCCTACGAGACCGGCGTTTCATACACCTTATCGGTGGTACCACTGTTCGTATTGATGGGTAACTTCGTTACACGCGCCGGACTGTCCGACGAACTCTACACGGCTTCGCACGCTTTCCTGGGTCACAAGCGTGGCGGACTCGCCATGGCAACGGTGGTGGCGTGCGGTGGCTTCAGCGCAGTTTGCGGGTCTTCCATTGCTACCGCTGCGACCATGGCACGTGTCACCGTACCTTCAATGCGCCGTTATAACTACGCTGATTCACTGGCCACCGGTGCCATTGCATCGGGTGGCACTCTGGGGATTTTGATTCCACCAAGTGTGGTGCTGGTTTTGTATGGCGTGATGACCGAATCAGACATCGGCAAGTTATTCGTGGCAGGCCTGCTCCCCGGACTGCTGGGTGTGTTGCTGTATTTGCTCGCGGTAAAGCTGACCGTCTGGCGCAACCCGGAGGCAGGCCCACCCGCCGAGCGCGCCAGCTGGGCGCAGCGAGTGTCGGCACTCAAAAGCACCTGGGCGGTACTTGGGTTATTCATACTGATTATTGGTGGTATTTACGGCGGCCTGTTTACACCCACTGAAGCCGCCGGCATTGGCGCCACTGGCGGATTCTTAATCGCACTGTTCCGAGGCAAACTCAATTTTAAAGTGGCACTGGAGATATTTGTCGAAACCGTACAGACCACAGCCATGCTGTTTTTCGTATTGATTGGCGCAATTATCTTTTCCAACTTTATTAACTATGCTGATCTGCCCACGATTCTGATTGACTGGATACGCAGCCTCGAGATCGCACCGTTGTGGGTCATGTTTGTGATATTGCTGATCTACATATTTCTCGGCTGCATTCTTGAAAGCCTGTCGATGATATTGCTAACGGTACCCGTATTCTACCCGTTGGTAGCTGACCTGACATTTGCCGGCCTCGACCCGGAGATGACATTGATCTGGTTTGGAATTGTCGTCGTAGTGGTGACAGAGATAAGCCTTATCACTCCACCTATAGGCATGAATGTGTTTGTACTTAAAGCCATGTTACCTGACGTCGAAACGAAGACTATCTTTAAAGGCGTAACACCGTTCTGGATTGTCGATATATTTCGCCTTGCGTTACTGGTGCTGATACCTGCTATTTCTGTATACCTGCCCTCGTTAATGAAATGAGTAATCGACTGATTATCGGTATCAGCGGCGCATCGGGTGTGGCGCTGGGGATTCGTGCGCTCGAGATCCTGCGCCCCATGCCCATTGAAACGCACTTGGTCGTATCAAAGGCAACGTCTCTGACGGTGGAGTCCGAAACCGACCTTAAAATGGATGACATCAAAGCGCTGGCGGACAAGGTGTATGGCATTAACGACATCGCCGCTTCATTGTCTTCCGGTTCGTTTAAAACGCGCGGCATGCTGATCGCCCCGTGTTCGATAAAAACACTCGGCGAGATCACCAGCGGCGTTACCTCAACCCTACTGACACGTGCCGCAGATGTGGTTCTGAAAGAACGTCGGCGCCTGGTACTGATGCTGCGCGAAACTCCGTTACACGCCGGGCATCTGCGCAACGCTCTGGCAGTGACGGAAATGGGCGCCATCATCGCACCGCCGGTACCCGCCTTCTATACCCGACCAGAAACCATTGACGATGTTGTAAACCAGTCAGTCTCCAGAGCGCTGGACCTGTTTGAAATCGATACTGACACGGTAAAACGATGGGGTGAAGATATCGGCATGTAGCCGATTTCGACCGAAAACAGCCGCTGTAAATGGCGTTACACATTGTGTCTATTAGACACAAGTGATTGAATCTTCAGACGTTCACCCCAAAACATTAAGTGTTCTGAACAGACACGGGAGATCTGATGAAGCAAAAAACACCGGTAGATTTACAACGTCGCCGCACATTGAAAGTAGCCGGCGCCATCGGCGGTGCCATTGCAACAGCACCAGTTGCGAGCTTTGCCGGCAGCTCAGGCACAGAATCACAACATCCGGCAGAGATAACATCAACAGATGCACCACTGGATGAGTTTGTGGTTGAGG
>CAYMFQ010000026.1:20653-44485 GCA_964389335.1 uncultured Granulosicoccaceae bacterium | reverse complement strand
CTAACTACGCACGTGCTGCGGCCGATCTTGGTGCCGGGCCGTTTCGAACCTTTTGGCATGTGATTTTGCCACTGACGTTGCCGGGTGTGATGGTGGGGGCGTTTCTTACCTTTGTTCTGTGCGCCGGTGATTACATTACGCCAAAAATACTGGGGGGAAGTAACGAGTTGGTGCTCCCTCAGGTAATTATGCTGCAAATAGGGCGGCGTGCTGATTTTCCCAATGCGTCTGCCATGTCCATTATTCTGATGCTGGTGGTCACGGTTGCTTATGTTGTTTGTGCACGCTGGTTAAAGATGGAACGAAGCTGATGCGACTGTCAGGTTTGTTGTCGTACTTTTATGCGGCGTTGATATATGGCTTTATATTTTTGCCGGTTGGTGTGCTGGTGTTATTTTCGTTTCAGGACAGTCGCCTGCCTATCATGCCGTTTAAGGGGCCAACGTTAAAATGGTATGAGGCGGTGCTTTCAGACAGTCGCCTGACCGAGTCAATGGTGAATTCGCTTATCGTCGCAGCCAGTTCTTCCGTGGTGGCGGTGTTGCTGGGTTTTTTAGCGGCTTACGGCCTTGCTCGGCATGTGCTGCCCGCCAAAGGGCTGCAGCGTGCATTGCTCACTGCGCCATTGACGGTGTCCTATCTGATTATCGCACTGGGACTGTTGATGCTATTCAATGCCACGGGTGTGTCACTGTCACTATGGACGATTGGTGTAGGCCATGTAGTCATTAACACACCTCTGTGTTTCGCCATTATTTACAGTCAGATGGGTGATCATCAGGTCAATATCGAGAACGCAGCAAAAGACCTGGGCGCTAACGTCTGGCAGACACTCAGGCTGGTCACAGCACCAATGTTAATGCCTGCCATTGTTGCCAGTTTTTTTCTGGCACTAACCTTTTCATGGGATGAGTTCATTATTGCGTTTCTGTTGTCGCGATTTGATGTCACATTGCCAGTAGAAATATGGGGCATGCTGCGCTCGGGGCTAAATCCGAAAACGAATGCAGCAGGGTCTCTGGTGTTTTTAATTTCCATGGTGCTTTTAGTACTGGCCGAGTTGCTGGTGTTCAGGCACATTGCACGTAAATCCAGTGATCATTAATGCATCAATGCAAAGCGGCGCTATTCCGTTTACAGGGCGCAGAGGCGAGATATGACAGCGACGATAGACATCGTACGGGTTTCTCACCGCTATGGAAACACACAGGCTCTCACCGATATTAATTTGAATTTTGAAGCGGGTAGCTTTGTGGTTTTGCTGGGACCGTCCGGTTGCGGCAAAACAACTCTGTTGTCTGTGTTGGGTGGCTTTGTAACTCCAACCGAAGGTTCTGTGTTTCTGAATGGTGTCGACATCACTCATCAGCCTCCGGCAAAGCGTGCAACCACTACGATGTTTCAGGACTATGCGCTGTTTCCGCACATGACATTGATCGATAATGTCGGGTTTGGTCTGCGGATGCGCGGTCAGTCAAAAAAACAACGAAACCAGAGCGCTGCGCAGTTACTTGATTGATTTGGTTGGGCTCGAATCTTCGGCCAAGAAGAAACCCCATGAACTTTCCGGCGGGCAGAGACAGCGTGTGGCGTTGGCACGTGCGCTGGCAGTCGAGCCCCAGGTGTTGTTGCTTGACGAACCACTGGGTGCACTCGATTTAAAACTACGGCGTCAGATGCAGGTCGAGTTAAAGGCAATACAGAAAAGGGTTGGTACCAGTTTTATTCATGTCACCCATGATCAGGAAGAGGCGATGGCCATCGCGGATCAGATCATAGTAATGAACGCAGGCAAGGTTGAGGATAGCGGTACGCCAGAGTCAATTTACCTGAACCCGGGTTCTGCGTTTTCAGCAGCATTCATGGGGGAGGCCAATCTGGTTGACTGTACGCTTAAAACTGTTCGCTCAGGGGTTGTTGAGGTCACATCGTTTTTTGGTGTAACAGAACTTGCGGCGCCGCCATGGATCGAATCTACCAACAGTACAGAGGTGCCTGCGTTGCTTTGCATTAGGCCGGAACACCTGATGGAGAGCGCAGCCACAGAGGATGCCTTCATCAATCTCGGCTCAGCGACGGTTGTTAATCATGCTTTTTTTGGTGCTTATCAGCGTTGTGAGGTCAGTACTGAATCAGGGCGGACATTCGTATTACACCTGCCGCAGTTGTCCGATGTTGACATCGGTGCGGAACTGTCCCTGAGTGTGCCGGTTAAATCTATCGTATTGTTGCCACCAGGATAATACGTTTAATTCGCTATGCAGCGCATAAAAGCAGAAGATTGGTACACCGTCAGAAAATTCAGTGATGAAGTTCGTTTGATCAGCGAGCTACATATTACTGAGTTTTATCGCTGTAACATATGGCATGTCAGGGGCAGCCAGCACGACGCGTTGATCGACAGTGGCATGGGCGTGGTCAGTCTGCGCGAGCATGTGCCGTTAGTCACTGAGAAAAGTCTCATCGCGATCGCCAGCCATACGCACTTTGACCACATCGGCTGTCACCATGAGTTCGATCACCGGTGTGTGCATGTGGCAGAAGCAGAGTTGCTGGCTGCGCCTACACGCCAGAATACTCTGGCAGACCCTTATGTCACCGATGACATATTTACTGCGTTGCCTCCGCAGCCCTATTTGTCTTCAACTTACGCGGTCAAGGCGGCTCCGGCTAATCGTTTGCTTGAAGACGGTGACGTGATAGACCTGGGCAATCGTCAGCTTGAGGTAATCCATACCCCCGGTCACTCGCCCGGTGGAATTGCACTTTTGGAGTCCGCAACGTCCACGCTATTCAGCGGTGATATCGTCTACGACGGTCCGCTCATCGAAGATACCTATCATGCCGATGCGAAAGACTACTACCAAAGCATGAAGCGATTGCTGGACATGCCGGTGACTACTGTGCATGGCGGTCATTTTGGCAGTTATGGACGGGAGCGTCATCGGGAAATAATACGTAATTGGCTGGACGCGCACTGAGCTGGATTTCCGAGCGCCGTTGTTAAGAAGAAGGGCTCTGGACGATAAACCTTGCGGAGGACACACTTCGAAAAATCCGGGGCGACACAGCAGAGGGTGTTGAGTATGATCATAATGAGACCCCGAAATTAACGAAGGTTCGATTGATAAAGCTTCTGCTCACGATTGTTGCCGCATTTTTGATTTGGTTTGTGTTCGGCTTTGCCGGACTGTGGCTGTTTGCTATCGGTTTGTGCTGGATGCTGCTTTTCGATTAAGCCTCTATTTACCGGGTTGGCATTAGTGTTTCTGCTGAAGCCTGCCAGGCTCCGCTGGTGCCCCGCGGCCACTGCAACAGCTGCCATAGTGGTTGGTGTCAAAGTTCGATCGCCCAACGGTTGCAGCCTGTCAGCAAATTGCACACGGCACGGCTGATTTCTTGCTTCTGTTCACAATTTGGCCAACGTACTGCACGTTGTGAGATCGGTGCTGCCTGTCGTTTTTCTGGCAATCCGCGCTGGCCGTTTAGAGTGAAGGAGCGGAATCACAATGATGTCTTATGTAAGGCCTGCGTTGTTTGTCACTAGTGCTTTTGTGCTGTCATATATTTCCCCGGTGTCCATGGCCCCGGTGCTGGCGAACCCTATTCCCTTATGTGTGAGTGATGCTTCGGATCCTGACGGCGACGGCTGGGGGTTCGAGCGTGGTCAGTCTTGTCGGGTCCAGGCGTTGTGTATCGATACCGATGGCGATGGCTGGGGATGGGATGGTGCAAACTCGTGTTTAATGTCCGAGTTTTACTCAAAATTCTACGTCACCGCACCGTGTGTCGACTCTGACGGTGACGGTTGGGGCTGGGACGGGTATCGCTCCTGCCGCATAGCAGAGTATGAGTTGGCAAAGGCAGCTGAACCGACGATAGCTGAATCCGGTTGTCTGGACTTTGACGGCGACGGCTGGGGTTGGGATGGTGTGCAAAGCTGCATTGTTGAGGCGCAAAGTGAGCCCAAAATAGAGCCGTCACCGGCGACCGAGTTGAGCCAGTGCTCGAAAGTAAACTCCGGAGATTATCCAATGACCGATCTGGTCACGGATGTGGTGTTGACGGCTGGTCAGTCCAATGCGGCGGGCAACAAGACGGTTTACGATCCGAGTCATCCACTTGACCGTCGCAGTCCGCGAATCCTTGCCTGGACACAAAAGAACCAGTGGGAAATCGCAGATCCGCAAACACAGGTATGGAACGCCGGCAGGTTTCCGAAAAGCCCGGGCAGCAACGGGTTTAATCATCCGGCCTTTCAGATCGCACGCAGTATTGTGCAGCAGGATGACTGTCGTGTGGTCGCCATTATTGCGAGCTCCGCGTCAGGCATGGCAATCTCGCATTGGCTAAACGACGTCGACGATCACTTTACGACTATCACCAATCGCGTCAGCAGCGCACTGGCTCAGTTGCCAAATAAAAGCGCGGTAGACATGATCTGGTGGATGCAGGGTGAGTCGGATAACCATCCGGATCATCAGGGGTACTTTGCGCAACTGCGACGACTGGTTGATTTGTTTCGCGCGCAACCGTGGTTTGATGCAAGCCGTTATTTTCTGGCCAACGAAACAGGCTGGTTTGACAATGCCAACCGCGGCATTCGATTGCTGGCCACCGACAGTGATAACAATACCAACTACAGTGCAAATCCGGTCAGCCTGTACCCCAATGAAACGCTTCACATCACCTCGGAAGACGAGCTGGTTCATTTCAATGAAACGGCGCTCAGGATTATTGGCGATCTGGTTCGAGATGAATATTTATATGACTACCGGGCACGAATCAGTGAATGATTTATAACTGGTAATAATTAAACGCCGCACGCTACATCATATGTGTGATGTGCAGCGTGCGGCTAAAGCGATAGCCTGTCATTTGCAGGCGTAGTTCCCAAAGTTACCCTGCTCGGCGTCAGCCAACCCAGGGAAGCGGTTGGCTGAGGCCACTTCAATCACCTCTGCGCCGCCAGTGTGCATTCGTTTCCTGTACTGGTAGCCGCTGCAATTCCTCATGCGAACACATATTCGAAGCTTTTAACTGAATGAATCGCTGTAATGGTCCGACGTTTGTATAGCGATTGAAAGGAATTTACGGTGGTACAGACCACCAGTCGGCGCGCCGGCAGTGTGATGGCGCGCAGGTCGCTGAGGCAGCATTATGGCCCCGGGTTCTTTTCATGCGGTTGAACGGATTTTTGATTCATGGATATCGAATCACAGCTCGAGATGATTTACACGACGGCGCAGTCTGAAACAAAAGCCGGAAGTACTTGTCGAGATATACTGTTGTCGTTATGGGACGATGGCACGTCACACGGGTGTGACCTGAGAGAAGTGCTGAGCCTCGATGAGGACCACTACCTGGCACTGAAGCTGGTCATGGACCGGCTCTATCAAAAAAATCAACAGCTCGATCACTACATGACCACGCGTCAGATTACCGTGCTCGACAGTATCGATTACGGCGCTGACAAGCGTGCTCGTAACGATGCGACGCTCGGAGTGGCCGATACGTACAGCAAAGTCAAGATTCGTCGTTAGCGCGTCAATACTGCGGCGAGTCGATCATAGAAGATCTCCGCCGCAACAAAACCTGTGATCGCAACGATGGCAGCCAACTGAGTGGCGGTTATTGGCTCTGCCAACAGAAAATACGCCAGTATCAGCGCAATCACGGGTTTGAGAAAAAACAGGTAATTGCCGCGCCCGATATCCGGCACGTTAGACAGGCCCCAAAACCACAGTAAGAACCCAATGCAGGTGTTCCAGATACCGAGCGCCAGAATCGAACCGATTTGTACGGCAGGGCGGTCGGTTAGTGACAGCGGGTTCACCCACTTGCCCCACATCAGGCCCACCACAAACCACAGCGCAATGAAGCCCAGCACGAAGGTGTAGGTTGTCATGCGTATGGCGCCGTACTTCTGCATGTAGGGCTTGACCAGCACCAGATACACGGCACCGATAATGGCACAGCCAAGCGCCATCAATACCCCGGTAAAGGTAGACTGATCACCGCCAAGCTGACCCAGATATCCGTCGGTCAGCAATAACATGCAGCCAAGGAACGCGCCGATGCCACTCACGAGTTTGGCGGGCGTAACCGGAGTGCCCTCGATGATACGTGCGACGAAAACCACACCGATTGGCATGATGGTCACCATCGTTGCGACCTGTACAGCTGATGCGTAATCGAGTGACCAGTGGAAAATAAACTGCGCCAGCGCCATACCGAACAGAGACAGCAGCACGATAGGAAGAAAGTCGTTTTTTAGCGGTGTGAGCAGTTGTCTGGTTTCCCGCGACAGCATGGCGACGAACAACAGCGCCAGGCCCCCGAGCATAAACCGCCACACAGATGTTTCGACACCGGGCAGACCCGACAGCTTGGAGAAAAATTCACTCGATGCGTGGCTGCACACGCCAAGAAACGCGGCTGTGTACGCCAGCCAAACCGGGGGGCTTTTTGTCATCGTGGCCTGTAAGCAGGTTAACCGCAGGGTTTGATTGCCGGGCAATGTACTATCACACAGGCAGTCGTTCAACCGCCGGAGGTGCAACGCTGCCTGGTCAATTGATTGCCTGTGGCGGTCGACCGGGCTACAGTGACTGTGTTTCCACGACACGATGGCCTGGCGATGGCACTGCAGTTTGACCACGTATTTATAATTACAACGCCGGGCGCGGTGGCTGGCGATAAACTGCAGGCGCTGGGGATGGTCGAAGGTGCGTCAAACACGCACGCCGGGCAGGGGTCTGCCAATCGGCGTTTTTTTCTAAACGGGCTGATGCTCGAGCTTTTGTTTATCGCCGATGCTGAAGAAGCGGCAACCGGCGCCGGGCGGAAGCTTGGTTTGTTGCAGCGCAGCGAGCACGCATCGGCGTCGCCATTTGGTATCATTGCGCGGGTAGCTGATCCCGCACAAACTCCGGCATTTGAAAGTTGGCGCTACCAGCCGGATTTCTTCCCTGCGGAGCTCTGCTTTTTTGTTGGTGCGAATGCAGACGTGTTACAGGAACCGTTGTGCATTTGTATGCCACCCGAGTTGCCGGTCAACCGCACCGTCGGCGATGACAACCAAAGCTGGCTGTTTACCTCAGCAGAGTTTACGGTGCCGGTTACGCATTACTCGTCGGTGTTGCAGCACTTCGCGCAGATCGATGGTGTATCGGTAGTGCAGGGAGAGCGCCATCATCTGCACCTGACATTTAACCGCGGTACAGGCTCAAAGGCCGCGGATCTGACACCGGCACTGCCGCTGTCTATCAACTGGTAGCCGTCGACGCGGTCAGTCACACACACTCCAATCTCACATATCAGGAGAGTTAAATCATGCGAATTGCCGTGCTCGACGATTATGCCAGCGTCTCGCAGTCGATGGCTGACTGGTCAGTGTTGGCTGATTGTGATGTCACGGTTTTTAGCGATACCGTAAAAGATCACGATGCGCTGGTGGAACGTTTGCTGCCGTTTGATGTGGTCTGCATGATGCGTGAGCGCACACCGTTTCCCGCAGCGCTGATCAATGCGCTGCCGTCGCTGAAGTTGCTGGTCACCAGCGGGCCGCGCAATCTGTCAATTGATCTTGAGGCGGCTGCCGATCGCGGTATAACAGTGTGCGGTACAGAGTCGCGCAAGACCACCACCTCGGAGCTTGCCACTCTGCTGATGCTGGCACTGTCTCGCAACCTGCTGCCGGAAGTTGATTCGATGCAGCGCAATGGCTGGCAAACCGGCCTCGGTCGCGATCTGCACGGTCTGACACTCGGGCTGATTGGTCTGGGTAAGATCGGTGTGCAAATGGCGCTGCTCGGCAAGGCGTTTGGTATGCAGGTGGCGGCGTGGTCGCCTAATCTAACCGCCGAGCGCTGCGAGCCGCACAACGTCGATTATCAGGAGTCGCTGCGGGCGCTGATGTCAGTGTCGGATGTTGTGTCAGTGCACATGGTGTTGTCTGAGCGTACAACAAACCTGGTTACCGCCGAGGCATTTGCAGCGATGCGAGAACGGGCGATATTTATCAATACCTCGCGTGGGCCAATTGCCAATGAGCACGATCTGCTGCAGGGCATGCGCAACGGTCGCCCCTGGAAAGCGGGCCTCGACGTGTTTGACGAGGAGCCACTGCCAATGGATAGTCCGCTGCGTGATCGAGCGTTGATCGACGCCGGACGGTTGTTGCTGGCCCCCCACCTTGGCTATGTGACGGAGCAGACGTGGCAGGTGTTTTATAGCCAAACCGTTGAGGCGATCAGCGCATGGCAAAGTGGCAGCCCGGTGCGAGTGCTAAACTGATTTTACCCGTGCTTTGATCTGAGCGTCTCTGATCTGTGCATCTCTGAGCAGGGCGGCAAAGCGGAAGAACGCATGCACCATTTTTGTGTAGGGCGCTGTCAGAAAAAATGCCAGCACCGTACCCAGGTGTATGGCGAGTAACGGTGGCACCAGGCTGGTACCGGTCGCCGCGTATAGCAGCAATCCGGTCGCACCGGTCGCTCCCAGCAGCAGTACAAACGCCATTTCAGCGCCCCACAGGCTCGGCGCGCCCAGCTTGCTGTCGGCGCGGGTTTTAAGCCACGCCAGGCCAATGCAGCCAGCGGTCAGCAACAGACCCCCGGGTACGCCGAGCAGCTTGGGCAACGACCAAAACGGGTAGGGTGCCGGGCTGTTGAACAGATAGTGCAGCAACGTTCCCGATACTGTCGACGCGAAGCACAATAGAAAGCCATACATACACATCTGATGCATCCATCGCCGTGCGTTTGAGTAGCGGTCTTCGCGTTCAAAGTTGCAGCCCTGGCCCTCACCGCCGGACAGGTTTTCAAGGTTTGCCGTTGGACGAGCGGCCTGAAACACATGCGTAAGGCGCACCGGCTGTCCACCAACGGCGCGCCAGTAATTGCGAATGCCTAGTCCGATGATCACCAGTGGCAACACAAACGCCGGTATAAAAATACTGATCATTACGGTGTGCGACAACACTGCGTAAAACCCCTCACCGTCGGCGTCGCCGTAGGTTTTTGCGATAAAAAAGAGCAGTGCAATGCCGATAACCAGCGCCGTCGCAAGCGCGACTCCATACCGCTGAAAAGCACTTGCCAGTGGTCGCGGCTGCATAAATGTTCGCCAGTTGTCGGCTCTTACTTCGGCGAGTGCACGAGGCAGGTTAATATTGAACTCGTGCGGATCTGAGTACTGGCACGCGTAGTAACAACCGCGGCAGTTGTGGCACAGATTGGCGAGTTGGGTGATATCAGCAGTACTAAAGCTGCGCTGCCTGTTGATGGCCGGAAACACGGCACAATAGCCTTCGCAATAGCGGCACGCATTGCAGATTTGGACCTGGCGCAGCGCCTCGTCTGCAGGGCTGTTAACGGTATTAACGGTTTGCATAGGTTGCTGCCTCGCGCCCGGCAATGCGTCCAAACACAGTGCCAATAGTCATACCAAAGCCGGCCAGGTAGCCCTGACCCAGAATGCTGCCTGCCATAATCTCGCCCGCGGCCCAGATATTTTCGTAAAGACCGTCTGCAGAGGTTGCCCGTGCAGTTTTGTCTACCCTGAGCCCCAGATAGGTGAACGTAACGCCTGGGCGCAGGGAATAGGCATAGTAGGGCGGCTCATTGATCGGGCGTGCCCAGTTTGTTTTAGCCGGCTCGATTGATCGGGTGCTGAGGCCGTCGAGTTCAGTCGGGAAAAATGCCTCGGTGTTGTTGGGGCACGCGGTATTAAACTCATCGACCGTGGCCTGCAGGGCAGCGGCAGGCAGACCGAGTTTGTCTGCGAGTTCGTCGATGCTGTTGGCGGTAACCGGTGGGTACACAGAAGGCATAAAAAGTTCGATCGACTTACTGTCGATTATCGAATAGGCCACCTGATTCGGCTGAGCCGCCACCAGTCGCCCCCAGATTGCATAGCGCTTTGGCCACACGTCTTCGCCTTCATCGTAAAAGCGCTGGCCCTGTTCGTTGACGACAATAGAAAACGGTACGCAGTCGAGCCGGGTAACGATGCCGCCATCATACTTAGGTGCACGTCCGTCGATGGCCACCGCATGGCACTGGGTCGGGTCACCGACACTGACAGCACCCTGATCCAGCATATTCTTCAGTACCACGCCACGATTGTACGGGGTGCCTCGTATTAGAAAGTTGCGAGCGGCCGGTCCCCAGGCTCGCGCCAGCCAGTCCAGGTCAGCCTGAAAGCCGCCGCTGGCAAGCACCACAGCGCGAGCCTGTACATCGAAGGCATCTTCGTTGATCTGCACGCGCAAACCGTCGAAGCGATTGTCCTCAATGGTGATGTCGGTGACCGATGCGTTGTAAAAGACAGTTACCCCATTGTCTTCTAATTGGTTGTAATAAGCGTTAACCAATGCCTTGCCGCCACCGAGAAAAAACGCATTCGTGCGGCTTAGTGACAGAGTGCCTGTCAGTGAAGGTTGAAACCTGACGCCGTGTTGTTCCATCCATGGCAGACACGATTCCGATTCAACAATGGTTTGGCGAGCCAGTGTTTCATCAGTTTCACCGCGAGTGACACGCAGTAAATCGTCGTAGTACTCGTCTTCTTTGTAACTATCGGTTAATTTTGATAGTGGTGCGTGATGCATGCATCGAAAATTACGAGTGTGGCGTGAGTTGCCCCCACGGTAGGTTTTTGGGGCGCTTTCAAATAACACCACGCTGGCACCGGCTTCGCTGGCTTCAATGGCAGCGCAGAGCGCGGCATTGCCACCACCGACAATGGCAACGTCCCAAATGCGACAGGCTGGACTAGTCAATTTCTACTCAGTGCTTTATTGTTATCAGGTATACGAAGTATAACCGCGAGTTGGTGCAAGCGCAGGGATGTAATCACAGTAAACTCTGGCCGGTCCATTAGCACATGACATCGAGCACGCGTCCCCCGAGCCATGGCGAATCATCTTCGGATAAGAGCCTTCTCATCGTTGAAGACGAACAGTCGACACGAGAGTATCTTTGCAAAGGTGCCGGAGGCATTGATGGTGTTACGGTAGTTGCTGCTGCAGACAGTATCGCCACAGCAATGCAGGTTCTGCATCACACGCGGCCCGACCTTGTGCTGTGTGATCTGGGGTTGCCCGATGGCTGCGGCACCACCGTCATCAGCCACTGTGCCGAGCAAGGCATAGCGGCAATGGTTATTTCAATCTTTGATGACGAAGAAACAGTGCTGCAGGCACTTGAGGCCGGTGCTGTCGGCTATCTGCTGAAGGATCAACCGGTTCCCGTATTGCAGCGCGCCATTGTCGATCTGCTTGCCGGAGGCTCACCGATCACACCGTCGATCGCACGGTTTCTGTTACAACGTCTAACCACGACAGAGCAGGCCGGTGACACTTCCACGCCACCCGTGAACGGTGAGCTCGACATTTTGAGCGCTCGCGAAAAGGAAGTGCTCAATCTGCTGGCGCAGGGCTATAAGTCAAAGGAAGTGGCCGGGCAGCTTGAGTTATCCCACCACACAATCGCCAGTCATCAGCGCAATGTCTACGCGAAGCTCAGCGTGAGAAACAAATCTGAGGCCGTTGCAGTCGCGATCAAGAAGGGATTGATAGATCCTTAAACATTGGTGCTATGTTAAAAATAATTGCTAAAGAGGTAAGCAGTTTTATCGAGCGCCTGCGTCGCAATGATCGATTGAGTGAGGTGGAGTACCAGCAGCATCATCGTATATTCACGGATATGTCGCCGTTGGGGCCAGTGTTGTTTCTACTGTTTATACTGGCGGGTGTGGTCATGTGGGACTATGTGCCGCGTCTGTGGCTCAGTCTGTTTATCTTCGGCTTCATCAGCGATGTTGCGGTTAAGATTGCGATTGTCGAATACTACAAACGACGAACCCATGAACAACAACACACAGGCACCTGGCGGCGAGTATTGTTTTTCGGCGTCATGTACACCAGCATGCTGTGGGGGGCCTCGACCCTTTTCCTGTTGTATCCCATGCCCGTGCAGAACCTTGTCGTCGGTATCGGTGTGTTCAGTATCGCACTGTTTATCGCAATAACTCTGGCGCGTAGCTACCTGCCGGTTCAGACCGTTGGTGCATGTCTGAGCTTTTTGCCAATGTGTATCGCGCTGTTGTTCACTGGTGTGTGGCAATATCAATTGCTGTCGCTGATGCTGGTCTTTGCGCTTGGCATGATGCTGATGATGTTTCGCAATTCTGCCGAAGTTGCCGCCAGCCAGCTTAAGGAGCAGGCGCGTCGTGACGAGCGCGACAGAATTGTTCGTGAACTGCACGATGGCATGGGTGGGCATTTGCTCTCGGCAATCTCGCTGGCAGACAAAGAGGCCGATACGCCTGCCGTACAGATCGCGCTGCGGGCGGCGTTGTCAGAGATGCGACTGTTAGTGAATTCAGCTGATGGCGAGCCTCGCGAACTATTGCAGGTGCTGGGCGAAGTTCGCTCTCGAATAGAGCCGCAAATAGAAAATGCCGGACTCGAACTGATATGGGATACCGCCACATCGCAGCCCACGCCGAACCTGCCGGTTGAATCGCAGTTGCACTTAACGCGCATATTGCAGGAGTGCGTGGCGAATGTAATCAAGCACGCGTCGGCTTCAACCATAACGGTGCAGGCTCGGGCAGGTGACAGCGGCGTGCAGGTTCGCGTGGTCGATGACGGGCAGGGAATCAATACGACCGAGGGAGGGAAGGGGCTTGATAATATGCGTTATCGCGCTGAACAACTCGGTGGGCGGTTTACGATTAAACGCACCCCTGAAGGTACAGTGGCAACCTTGCACCTGCCACATCAACATGAACCGGTGATCACGCCTTCGCAATCGATAAAGCTTTCGCTGTTTTAATTGCGCGTTAAGGTTGTGGTGCCGTTAAGCTTATAGTTGTGCGTTGAGGTACGGGCACCCGCTCTCCTGGTGCCCGTGTTCGTATTGCTAGCAGCCCTACGGAAACTTGATGCTAAATTCGACACGCCGATTCAGGCGCCGACCATCCCGTGTTTCATTGCTGGTGATCGGTTGTGACTCGCCAAAGCCGTAGGCAAACAAGCGGTCAACGGTGACACCCTGTGCTGCGATGTATTCGGCACAGGCGCGGGCGCGCTGCATCGACAGATCCATGTTGCGCGGTGCACTGCCACTTGAATCGGTGTGCCCGCTTATTTCCAGATACGCAGTGGGATACTTTTGCATCAGTGCCGCGACGTCATTGAGTATCTGCTTCGACTCATTCGTAAGAATGGCACTCGAACTATTAAATGCAACGTTGGCTACCGCCTCGTCGAGGATGCGCTGATCGGCGATTGCAATGGTTTCCGGTGTGGCTGCGGTGCCGGATTCCGGGCAGCCTCGAAGTTCGACGATACCGAATTCCCCCGGACACTGATCATCCTCGTCGGCGACACCGTCGTCGTCGCTGTCAACGGGACAGCCATCGGCTCCGGTGCCGGCAATCAGCGGGCATGCGTCGACATCATCGCTGATTCCGTCATTGTCTGAATCGGTGTTTGCTTCGGGCGGACACCCGTTGTTATCGATAGCACCGCTGACATCCGGGCATTGATCGTCCGCATCACTGACGCCGTCGGCATCGGTGTCCTGCGGGCAGCCCTGGAAGCGTACCTCTCCACTGCGGTCGGGGCATAGATCGATACTGTCTGCAACGCCGTCTTCGTCGCTGTCTGGTTCAGGCGGGCAGCCATTGAGCTCGCTGGTGCCGGGCTGATCGGGGCAAAGATCGACAACATCGGCAACCGAGTCACCATCAGAGTCAGCGGGGCAGCCATTGTCGGTATCGCTGGCGACATTCGGGCACTGATCGTTGATGTCGGCAACACCGTCTGCATCGGTATCTGCCAGGTTGTTTGTCGGGGCTGCTGCAGGGGCGGGGCAGCCGTCGTTGTCGGCAGAACCTGCCTCACCGGGGCAGTTGTCAGCCGCATCGAATACGCCGTCTTTGTCGGTATCGGCAGGGCAGCCCATATTATCGGACACACCTGCAAGCGCCGGGCAGCGATCTTCGGCGTCGGCGATTGTATCGCCGTCGGTGTCAGGCGGGCAGCCCGTGTCTGTGGTGCCAGCCAGTGTCGGGCAGGTGTCATTAATGTCCGGGACACCATCGCCGTCGGTATCGACTGTACTCAGATCCGGTGCCTGTGCGGACACGGTCTCGTTAGCGGCACTCGGCTCAACCACGGCAGATACGGCACTTGCTGTGGCAGCACAGCCGTTGTTAGCGTGAGTGCCGCGAGTATGTGGACAGCGGTCACGCCCGTTGATAACGCCGTCGCCGTCAGCATCCTGCTGGTCAAATGCCAGTTGCTCAGGGCAGCCGGCATTCGCAATTGTGCCGGCCACGGCTGTACAGCGGTCCTGACTGTCGATGACGCCGTCGGCATCGAAATCTGTACTGACAGCGGCTACTGTTTCGCCGGTGATTTCAGTGTCTGAGTCACTCAGCAGGTAGTAGCCGAGCCACGCGAAAAACAGCAACACCGGAATAACAACAATAAATTCTTCGCGCTCTGTTTCGTCTTTGAACCCGAACAGACTGTCTTTCATAACGCACTCCTGACGCACAGCGGCACTAATTTCTTTTTGTTATCGACAATCCTGTTGATGCCAGAGCATCAACAGCTGGTGCCAGTGCTTTTCGTAGATGGTTACCGGCTGCGCTGAAAGTCGCAGCCGGATATACACTTGCGGGGGCTGAGCCTAGTTCCTGGTGATGCGGCTGGCCCAGTTGTCAGCGACGGTTTTGGCAGCGTCGCGTCCGCCAAAGCCAAATGCCAGTGCAATGGCAACTGCCACAGCGCCAAGCGTCAGACCAAAGGCCAGGTTCACGATGTTGTCTGCCAGACCCATAGCGCGCAGTCCCATGGCAGTAACCAGCCCCAGAATTGCAAACCGCGCAATGTTAGCCAGCGCCGGGTTGGAGCGAGAGACGGCGTTGTAGGCCAGCACACTCAGGAAGTTGCCAATGATAAGAATTGCACCACCGATCAGAATGCCACCGCCGAACTGCAGTACTCTGGCCATGATTTCCGAAATGATGTCGATGTTCAGTCGATCAACAGCCGCTGTGAGGCCGGTAAGCATGGCGAAAAACATAATGCCGTTGCCGATGAGCTTTGTGGGGGTGAAGGTGGCGCTGAACAGATTCTGGATGCCGAGTTTTTGTGGCATTGCATCGATGTTCATTCCCTCAAGGATGCCGCCAAGAATACTGACAACAAACTTTGCGACAAACCAGGTGACCAGTAAAATAATGGCAGCGCCAATAATGTTGGGTATGGCGGACATCAGTTGCTGAATCATTGCCGTGGCAGGGCCCGAGATTGCTTCGATATCCAGAATACCCAGCGCGGCAACGACGATTGGCAGCAGGATCGCAGCGAAAACAAATGAGCTGCCAAGCTTTGAGACCTTGATGTCATCATTGCCGGTGCGAAGTGCCAGTTGCTCGTCTGCCTTGCCTAAAGCCATGCCGACAAATTCAGAAATCAGCTTTGCGAGTATCCATCCCACGTACCCGACAATACCCGCACCAATGATATTGGGAACATAGCCAAGGAACTGGTTTGCCATGCCCTTAAGCGGCTCTAGTACATCGGTCAGGCCCATCTGGCCCAGTACAGCAATTAACACAAACAGCACCAGGATGCTGTAGACCAGCGTTGCGATAGGGGTTGCCAGGTCAGTCACTGAGCCGTCGGCATTTTCCCGATTCAGCCAGCTGACACGGGATAGTGATTTTTGCAGTACCTTGCGAACAAGGCGGGCAATGATCATCCCGATAATCAGTATCGCGAGGGCTATGAGAATAGGGCCAAGTTTTCCCAGAAAAGGGAAGGCGCTTAAAAAGCTACCTGCAGATTCGTTCATCAGTGTAGTACTCCCGGGGTAATAATTGTAAAAATAGACAGCCAGTGAACAAGCATAGGAAACGATGGGCTGCCGTGTTTTATTGCTTTGTTATATTTTATTGCTTTGGTGTTTACGGGTTGCTGTTTCTTGTTTCTTTATAGCGTTCTATGTGGTGCCTCTTTGTCGAATGGCTGTCGAATAGTTGCCGAATGCTTTTACATTTGTTTATTGGTTTTATCGATTATTACTGCTACGCCATACGTCAGGCAGCCACAAGCATCCACTGTGCATCGTCGTGCGGTGTAGAAAATCGTAAAGCTCAATGAGTTTGGCTTATGAATGCAGATCTTTGAAGCAAAGCGAGGTAATACTTTGTGAAGACTCTGCTTTATAAAAGTATCGTAATTATTCGGGTAAATGAGCGAAGACAATGCGACGCTTAAATTTGGATGACAATGCGGTGGGGTAATGGCGTGGTGTTATGCAGCGTTGCTGAATACTTCTTTAAACGGGACCGGCTTTCCAATAGCGTAACCCTGCAATAAGTCGACGCCTATGTTACACAGTTCTGCAATGGCTGCCTCATCTTCAACGAACTCGGCGATAGTAGTGATGCCAAGTGACTTACCTATCTGATCGATAGAAGTCACCATAATTCGATCGGTTGGGTCTCTGGCGATATCCCGAACGAAGCTTCCGTCGATCTTCAGATAGTCGATATCAAAGTGTTTGAGGTATCCGAACGATGATAAGCCGCTGCCGAAATCATCCAGTGCGAACGTACAACCCTCCTTTTTCATATCGGCGATGAACTGACGGGCGAGTGCGAGGTTCCGAATGGCGGCGGTTTCGGTGATCTCGAAACAGACTCTGCCCGGATTAATTTCGTAATGCTGCATTCGACCGATAATAAAAGACGATAGCGTGCTGTCGGTCAGCGAGTGTCCCGACAGGTTGATGGTAACGGTTACACGGTTATCCTGATCTGAGCATCGATGCATCATCTCCAGTGTTTGTGTAATAACCCATCGGTCAATATCACCCATCAGGCCGTAGCGCTCCGCGGCCGGGATAAACGTGCCCGGTAGTATCAGTGTGTCATCCTCACCAGACAGGCGCAGCAGAATCTCATAGTGCTCAATAGACCGTGTAGTCGGATCGTCATGTTTAATGGATGCAATCGGCTGTGCGTACAGCTGAAAGCGATTAGATGCGATGGAGTCGCGTATACCCGCTGCCATCAACAGCTGTTTGTGCTGCATAGACAGGTCGCTGACTTGCGGGTTGTATACATGCACTCTGCCGCGGCCAGCGTCTTTGGCAGCAAAGCAGGCAACATCTGCGCGTGACATCAGTTCGGTGGCATCGATCGATGCGTCGTTTATCTCTACCAGTCCGGCGCTGACACCGATACCGAACAGCTGGTTGTTCCATTGAAAGCGAAATGCTTCGAACTGAGTGATGATACGCTCAATGGTTGTGACCGCTTCTTCTATTGAGGCATTTTCAATGAGCACGCCGAACTCGTCACCTCCGAGCCGTGCGATCGTATCGGTTTTGCGTAACTGACTCTCGATCAGGTTAGTGACCTGGATCAGCAACTCGTCACCTGCCAGATGACCGACGCTGTCGTTCACCACCTTGAATTGATCCAGATCGAGGTAACCGAGAACAGCTTGTCTTTTGTTGCTGTGTGCATACTGCAAGACTGATTCAAGTCTGCGCACAAATTCGCGCCGGTTGGGAAGCTTCGTCAGGTCATCATGCGACGCCTGGTGCTGCAGCATATTCTCCAGGTTGCGGGCTTTGGTGATATCTCTGCCTGCACCGCGGTAACCGATGAACACATTGTCGCTGTTAAAGCAGGGTTTGCCACTGAGCACAATGTGTCTGACTGCTTTGTTCTGCTGCTCAATGCGTATTTCGAGATCAGTGAAGGCTCTGCAGGTATCGAGGCATTTCGATACTCTTTCAAAGTCGAGTGGATCGTCGATGCGCGTGCAGATCACCTGCTGGTAGGGCTGCCCGAGAATGGCCTCGGGTGGGTAGCCTGTCAACTCCTGGTATCGTTCAGAGACGTAGGTGATTTTTAGTTCAGCGTCGGTTTCCCAAAATAGCTCAGCGGCAGTTTCGGCGAAGTCTCTGAAGCGTGTGTTGCTCTCCAGCAGTCTTGCCTCGGCGCGTTTTTGGTTGGTAATGTTTCGACCAGTGCCCACCAGGCCAATAGTATTACCCTCGGTGTCTTTTAGCGGTACCTTGCTGGTCGTGATCCAAATTGCTTCCTGTTTGTCGCAGGTGCTTCGCAGTTCCTCCTGGTTGAGCAGGGCTTTACCGCACTCAATGACCATTTTTTCCTCTTCCAGGAACATCTGCGCTTCGCGCGCGTTGTAGTAGTCAAAGTCGGTGGCGTTTTCACCTGGTTCATCGGATAAACCCAACGATGCAAGGCGCACCGATTTCATATATTTCGTTACCGATTCATTCTTTACAATAAACCGACCTTCGGTGTCCTTGGCGTAGATAAAATCAGGGATATTGTTGATCAGTGAACGCAGCAGGTTACGTTCTTCCTTTACGGTGATCTCACTACGTTTTAACTTGGTGATATCAACCAGAGTTTCCAGATAACCACCGTCCGGCAGCTGCTGCATGGTCAGTCGCATCCAGCGTCCGTCGGCACAGCGCAGTTCTGCCGAGTTAGTTGATCGGTGCAGGCGCTCGAGTTGCTGTTCAATCCATATATGGGCATCGTCGATAGGCATGCCATCTTCGTGTACAAAAAGACTGGCATCAACCTGAGCCTGCAAGTAGTCGCGATAGCGAAGCCCGGGTTTAAGCTGTTCGCCAAGGAACGAATAGATTTGTGCATAGCGCCGGTTGTATACAATCAGCGCGGCGTTTTCATCGTACAGCGCAAACGCACCCGGAAACTCATCGATTGCATGCACAAAGCGCGATTCCGTTTGCCGAGCCAGTGACTTTACGCGTTCTACGTCGGTGTCATCGCTTGCGGTACCACGATAGCCACAAAAGTTACCGTCATCGTCAAATACCGGTACGCCGGATATACGTGCCGATCGTATGCCCGAGTGTGTTCTGGCTCTATAGACGAAGTCCCGGAACGGCTGCCTTTTCTGCAATGCCGCGCAGTGTTCAATCCAGGCTTTTTCTTCTGCTGGAGTGGCTGGAGATGCCATGCGGTGGCGGCCATAGAGCTCCTCGCGCGGCATGTCATAAAACTGCTCCATTTGATGCGATATCCAGGTAAACCGGAGGTTGCTGTCCATCTCCCATAGCCAGTCCGATGTGGCATTGGTAAAGTCGATGAGGCGCTGACGGTTGTGTTCCAGTTCCTTTTTTACCGTGGCGAGTTCGGTTTGATCTTCAATCCGAACCACAACGCCACCAACGTGCCCGGCTTGTATGAACCAGGGCGCGAGGTGCCAGATGATAAAACGGCACGACTCTTTTGCATTGCCTGCGTCAATCCATGCCGACACCTGCGTTTCCAAAGCGGTGTTTCGTACGCGGTGCATGGCATTGTTGAAGGTGTCGGGAAAATCAGCCAGCGTCGCGTAATGCCTGCCGAGTGTGTCTGCCTGATCTATGCCCCATTTTTCTGCCAGGCCGGCGGAGAGATACAGAATCCTGTCATTGCAGTCGGTCACCAGCGTGCACTCGGCACTGTGGGCAGACAGGGCAAGTCGTGCCGCTTGTGGCAGGTTCTGTGGCGCGTTGCTCGCTGCCGACATGTACCCGCTGTCTTGAATCGATGGTAGTGCTGCTGCCATTGCGGTGACTGCCCCCGGGCTGTCGCGCGTCGCCTGACGCAAAATCCTGCTGGCCCCTGGTCCAGTTACCTCCTGACGTCGGGATATCGCCAAAGCTGTTAAAAAATCGGCATTTACCAGGTCCGGCAAGTTGCGACCGGCTGCACAAAATAAATGTGATGGGGCTCGCAATTGCAAGCTCAGTGCCACTCGGGGGATTTGGGCCTGATCGGCGGCGACAGGCCAGTTACAGCAGTGGCTGCACCGTATTCCAGGTAACACCGGCGATAAATGAACCGGCCAGCCCCAGCACTGCGTAGAGCGCGAACACACGCCCGCTGACCAACGCCCACACGGCGATGGCGGCGGGGATACACGACACAGAGCCGGCCAGCATAAAGGCCATCGCAGCACCCTGGCTCATCCCCTGATCCAGCAATCCGGCAACCAGCGGCACCGCGGCGTAGCCATTGAGGTAGGCCGGCCCGCCCAGCAGTGTTCCGAGCGCGATGGGCTGCAAGCCGTTGCCACCGAGTGCCATTGCAATCCACTCTGCCGGCACGTAGCGAACCATCAGTGCCTCGATTAGGTACGCCAGTGCCAGCCACTTAAATAGAAACAGTGCGTTTTCCATCGCCGTGGTTTTAAACGTTTCAACACGCTGAGGTTCGTGCCAAAACTGCCACTGTGGCTTGCCTTCAAAAGAGCCACCAGATGGTTTGCTGCAACAGGATCCGCAGGACGCGGATTGTTGTTTCATGGGATTGTCCAGCAAGCTGCTGTTGCGCGTAAGCAGGGCCACGATCAGCCCGCCACCAAGTCCGAACGCAACGGCCGCAACAGTTTTGGCGGCTGCGAACTCCAGCCCCAGTGCGCCGGTTGTGATCAGGAACATCGGTGGGTCCATGATTGGTGACGACAGCCAGAACGCCATAACCGCGGAGAGTGGGGTGCCCATGGCCAGCAGCGCGGCGATAAATGGAATCACCTCGCAAGAGCAAAACGGCGCCAGACCACCAACCATCGAGGCGAGTATTATCATACGGTACTCCTGCCCCTGAAATGCACGCCCAACCAGCGCTTCGGCACCGGTGGCGCGCAGCCAGGCCAGCAGAAGCACGGCGAAAAGCACAAACACTCCGGTGTGCGCGAGATTGCCGAGTAATGACTGCAAGACAGACGGCACGTCTGTCGGTGCCAGGGCAAGCACCAGCAAAAAGATGGCGATAAACGCTTTCCAGGCGTTGTCGATGCTGGAAATCGCTGGCAGCAAACGCGGAGCTGATGCGCTGGTATCAGACATGGGAGTGATGCCCGTGCGCGCAGCCCGTGTCGAGACAGCAGTTGCGCAGCAGGTAGCGCGAGAGCGCCTCTACGGTTTCGTACGCAACCGCTGCACAGACAATGCTGCGACCCTGCTTTTGCTGAGTAATGAGTCCGGCGGTAGTCAGTATCTTCAGGTGGTGGGTCAGTGTTGAGCCGCTGACGCCGGTTTTGTTGCCAAGCTCGCCGGTCGCCAGTCCTTCAGGCCCGGCGCGAACCAGCGCTTCCAGAATGCCGAGGCGCTGCTCTGATCCGAGTGCTGCGAATGCGCTGGCTACCTCTACCGGGTCGAGCTCTGTTGCTAATGTTTCCATATTTCTATAATTATAGAAATATAGAATTAATGCAAGGTCTAATCCCTCACTTTTTATCGGCTGGTGATCGATGCAACAGATAGCCTTGTGTGCACCTCACCGGTAATGATTGGCGGATTGGTATCTGCGTGCGAAGATGCTTTTTCTTCGCCACTTTTTCTTTGCAATAGCCTTCAATGGACACGCCAGACATCACCATACCTGCATCCTACGCAAGGGCACTGATGCGAGCCGTTGAGGAGCAGGGGCACAACGCGTCTGAGTTTGCGCTGGCCGAAGGCACCACGGCGGCGGCGCTCAACGACGCGACTTCGGTATCGACACCACTGTTCGGTCGTCTCTATCAGCGCGCAATATTACTGCTCAAGGATGAAACACTTGGTATGGCCAGCGGTGGGCGCGTCCCGAACGGCACGTTTCGCATGATGTGCCTGTGTGTGATTCACTGTGAAACGCTTGGCGCGGTACTGGCGCGTGTTGGCGAGTTTCTCGATATCTGTCGCGGTGCGACGCTCAAGCCTGAGGTAAAACTGAAAGCACCTGACACCGTGCAGGTGGGGTTTGCGTTAGTGAATTCGGGGAAGGATACCGCTGCTGCGCGCACGCTTGAGGAGATCCTGCGTGCCGACGGTCCGCACCGGGTGCGCACGTCGCTGTTTGTGTGGCACAACCTTTTAACCTGGTTTGCCGGCACCGATCTGCCGCTGACCCGGGTGACCTTTGCCTTTGCGCCGCCCGAGAACCCGGAAAGCTGGAGGCGGATGTTTAACTGTCCGGTTGAGTTTAGCGGAACTGAGTCTGCGATTGAGTTTCCGGCCGACTACCTGAATTTGGTCAATGTCCAAAGCGAGGCATCGCTGCAGGTGTTTCTGCGTTCAGCGCCCTATCGACTGATTGTGCCGCACCATCGCGAACAAACCATTCGCGACCGGGTATTGGCCGTGCTGGGTGATGACTTTTCGCAACCGATTCCCAATGCTGCCGCGGTAGCTGCAAAATTAAATTTATCTGTCAGCACACTGCGCCGACACCTGAGTCAGGAGGGAACGTCTTTTCAGCAATTGAAGGATGAGTGCCGTTACACGTCGGCATTGCGCTTTCTGGGCAGTTCCGAACTGTCGCTCAACGACATTGCGGGCTTGCTCGGGTTCGATGAAGTCAGCGCGTTTTTCCGTGCGTTCAAGCGCTGGTCCGGTACCACGCCCGCTGCATACCGCCGGCAACTATAGCCAGTTGTTATGACCAGTTGTTATGACAGGCATAGCGCCATATGCCAGGGTGGCCATGGGGTGGTGTCGAGCGATTTAGCTACCTGGTGTGAGACTGGTTACCGCGCTATGTTACTGAAACTGGAATGCAAAACAGTTGCTGCAACGATTGATGAACTTATTTGTCAATAAATTCAGACAGAACGGACATTGAGAAATAGTGGAACGTGACAGATACTTTTGAGGTGGAAATCGGCGTCCTGTCGTAGCCACGAAAACCATTAAGAGCGAGCGAGATGACAACCTATAACGCGCCGTTAAACGACATTCGTTTTGCGCTTCACGATGTACTCGATTTTGACAGCCACTATGCCACGCTGCCGTCTGCAGATGACACCAGTGCCGACGTAATTGACGCCATTCTCGAAGAAGGCGCCAGGTTCGCAGGCAATGTGCTGGCGCCGCTGAACGGCAGTGGCGATGCTGAAGGGTGTCGCTGGAATGACGGTGAAGTCACCACGCCCGAAGGGTTTCGCGATGCCTATCATCAATACGTAGAGGGCGGCTGGCCCTCGATGTCGCAGCCGGCTGAACTCGGCGGGCAGGGGCTGCCAGAATCCCTCGGCACCGTGCTAAGCGAAATGAACGGTACCGCCAACTGGGCCTGGTCGATGTACCCGGGCCTGAGTCACGGTGCGATGAAAACCATTGAAGCCCACGGCACCGATGAACAGCGCAGCAAGTATCTGGCAAAACTGGTATCCGGCGAGTGGACCGGCACCATGTGTCTGACCGAAAGCCACTGCGGTACTGACCTCGGCTTGTTAAAGACGCGTGCTGAGCCGCGCGAAGATGGCAGCTACAGTATCAACGGCACGAAGATTTTTATCTCAGCCGGTGAGCATGATCTGGCAGACAACATCGTACATATCGTGCTGGCGCGGCTGCCTGATGCGCCATCCGGTACGCGAGGTATTTCGCTTTTTATCGTGCCGCGGCATTCGGTTAACGATGACGGCAGCATCGGTGCGCGCAATGTCCATTGTGGTTCCATCGAACACAAAATGGGTATCCACGGTAATGCTACCTGCGTGCTTAACTTTGATGACGCGCAGGGCTTCCTGATTGGCCCGCCAAATCGTGGCTTAAACTGCATGTTCACCTTTATGAATGCAGCGCGCATTGGTACTGCCATGCAGGGTGTGGCCCATGCTGAACTGGCATTTCAGGGATCACTGGCCTACGCCCGCGAACGATTGCAGATGCGTTCGCTGGAAGGACCAGCCGAGCCTGACAAGCCGGCAGACCCTATCGTCGTGCATCCGGATGTGCGTCGTATGCTCATGACGCAAAA
>CAYMFQ010000026.1:18869-20553 GCA_964389335.1 uncultured Granulosicoccaceae bacterium | reverse complement strand
CGGCAGACCCTATCGTCGTGCATCCGGATGTGCGTCGTATGCTCATGACGCAAAAGGCGTTTGCAGAAGGCAACAGGATGTTTCTGTATCACTGTGCAAAGCTGGTTGATGTCACTGCACACGGTAGTACGGACGAGGCTAAAAGTGCCGCGGAGCAGGAGCTCGCGTTGCTCACACCAATTGCCAAGGCCTTTATGACTGAAACCGGTTTTGAAGCAGCTAACCTTGGCCTGCAGGTATTCGGCGGACATGGCTATATTCGCGAGTGGGGAATGGAACAAAACGTTCGTGACGCTCGCATCTCAATGATCTACGAAGGTACTACCGGTGTTCAGGCGCTCGATTTGCTTGGCAGAAAGGTGCTGGGGTCACAGGGCAAGCTGCTGCAGGTGTTTAGTCGTGAGATTTATCGCTTTTGCGAATCACAGGCAGACTCCCCGGAGATGGCGCGTTTTGTCACACCGCTGGCAAAGGCCAACAAGGAGTGGGCGGAGCTGACCACACGCATCGGTATGGCTGCATTGCAGCGCAAGGATGAGGCAGGTGCAGCGTCGGTCGATTATCTGATGTACTCGGGCTATGTGGTGCTCGCTTACTTTTGGGCGCGTGCGGCAATGTCGGCCAATGCCATGTTAGACGAAGGCCGTGGAGATGCCCGTTTCCTGCGCGCCAAATTGTTTACCGCGCGCTTTTACTTTGAACGTCTATTGCCGCGCACGCGCACATTGGCGGTCACGATGACATCCGGTGCTGAAAACCTGATGGATCTGCAGGCTGACCATTTCGCGTTTTAGCGCTACGTTTAACTACTAATACCGCGCGTTTGCAGTTCAACGCAAAAGCGCTAACCAGGAGTGAATCACTATGTTGTTCTCAGGCAAGGCGTTTACTTTAACCAGTGACGCGCAGATCGCGACCCTGGTGTTTGACAGCCAGATTGACACTTTAAATGTGTTTAACCGGCTGGCGCTGACAGAACTCGACGAAGCGCTGACCATACTGGAAGGCCTGTCTGACCTGCGCGGTCTTTTGGTTTGTAGTGGTAAGCCGGGTAGTTTTGTTGCCGGCGCTGATATCACCGAGTTTCTGAGTTACTTCAGTGGACCCGATGCAGAGCTCGGTGGAATGCTGCAGCACGTCAATGCACTCTTTAATCGCGTGGAAGATCTTCCTTTTCCAACGGTTGCGTGTGTAAACGGTGATGCGCAGGGCGGTGGTATGGAAATCTGCCTCGCCTGTGATTTTCGTGTCGCCACGTCGTCAGCACGGTTTGGTCTGCCGGAAGTGAAACTCGGTATTATGCCGGGCTGGGGTGGTACGGTGCGTCTGCCGCGTTTGATCGGTGTCGACAACGCCGTTGAATGGATGTGTACTGGCAACGCCAAACGTGCAAAGGCCGCGTTGAAAGATGGCGCTATCGACGCCGTCGTCGCTGATGACAATCTTACTGTGGCTGCCATGGCGATAATCGATCAGTGCACTGATGGTTCATTGGATATTGCTGCGCGTCGGCAGTTAAAGCAACAACCATTAAAGCTGTCAGATATGGAACTGACGCTCGCTATCGAGTCCGCTAAAGGCGTGGTCGGTGCCAAGGCAGGGCCTCACTACCCGTCACCACTGACGATCATCGATACCATCGCCGGTCATGCTCGCAAGGTGCGTGATCAGGCATTGCCGCTCG
>CAYMFQ010000026.1:0-18769 GCA_964389335.1 uncultured Granulosicoccaceae bacterium | reverse complement strand
ATCGATACCATCGCCGGTCATGCTCGCAAGGTGCGTGATCAGGCATTGCCGCTCGAGTCTGCAAGTTTTGTAAAGCTTGCGAAAACAGATGTTGCCGAGAGCCTGGTCGGTATCTTCCTGAAAGACCAGTCACTCAAACGGCTGGCGAAACAACATCAAAAAGCCGCTTCTCCGGTATCTCGCTCTGCGGTACTTGGCGCCGGAATTATGGGTGGCGGTGTCGCTTATCAGTCTGCCTCCAACGGCGTGCCTATCGTGATGAAAGACATCCGACAGGAAGCGCTCGATGATGGTCTCGAGGAAGCCGGCACTCTGCTTAAAAAGCAGGTGATGCGCGGTAAGCTCAAGCCCGAGGGTGTTGGCGATGTATTAAACGCCATTACACCCGTACTCAGCTACGGTGAGTTTGACGGCGTTGATCTGGTGGTCGAAGCGGTGGTGGAAAACCCGGATGTTAAACAATCCGTGCTGGCTGAAGTAGAGTCACATGTTAGCGACGATACAATCATCACCACCAATACATCGACAATCTCGGTTAATCTGCTGTCCAAAGCGTTAAAACGACCAGAGAATTTTTGCGGCATGCACTTTTTCAATCCGGTACATCGCATGCCATTGGTCGAGGTTATTCGCGCCGACAGTTCCTCTGACAAAGCAATCGCTACAACGGTTGCCTATGCCGCGGCGATGAAGAAGACACCCATTGTTGTTAATGACTGTCCCGGCTTTTTAGTCAACCGAATTCTGTTTGCCTACTTCGGCGGCTTTAACAAGCTGGTAGCCGATGGTACCGATATTCAACTGGTGGATAAAACCATGGAGCGCTTCGGCTGGCCGATGGGACCGGCCTACCTGATGGATGTTGTCGGCATGGACACAGGTAAACATGCCGCCGGTGTGATGGCCGCAGGCTTCCCGGATCGTATGGCAAGCGATGGCGACACTATTGTCGACGCGATGTATGCCGCCGAGCGTTTGGGGCAAAAGAATGGCAAGGGCTTCTACGCATACCAGGCAGATCGTAAAGGCAAGCTGAAGAAACTGCCCGATCCCGAGGCTGACAAGGTCATTCAGTCGGTACAGTCTGCAAAGCAGGAGCACAGCCCTGAGAGTATTGTCGATCGCATGATGATACCGCTGTGCATTGAGGCAGCTCGCTGCCTTGAAGACAATATTGTCAGCAGCGCCGCCGAAGTAGACATGGGGCTTGTGTACGGCGTTGGCTTCCCGCCGTTTCGTGGTGGTGCACTGCACTATGTCGATAAAATGGGCCTGGCTGAATTTTGCAAGCGCGCTGACAGCTACAAGGATCTTGGGCCCTTGTACGTACCGACACCTGCGATGCGCGCTATGGCCAACGATGGTACGAGTTTTTATCCAACCGGTGGATCAGATACTAACGGAGAAACAGCATGAAGTTTCAGGCTAGAGATGTAGTGATTGTGGATGGTGTTCGCTCTCCAATGTGTCGCTCCAAAGGTGGCGGCTTTGTTAATGTGCGCGCCGAAAACCTCTCCGCAGAACTGGTGAAGGCACTGTTTGAGCGCAACCCTGACGTGGACGGCAAAGATGTCGAAGATGTGATCTGGGGTTGTGTTAACCAGACACTCGAACAGGGTTTTAACGTGGCGCGCTCGGTTGGTCTGCTGGCTGGTCTGCCAAAAACAGTGGGTGCGCAAACCGTCAGCCGATTGTGTGGCTCCTCGATGAGCGCGCTGCATACTGCCGCGCAGGGCATCATGACCGGCTATGGTGACGTGTTCGTCGTTGGCGGTGTTGAACATATGCAACATGTGCCAATGCTGCACGGTGTCGATATCAACCCCTCCATGAGTCAGTATGTGGCGAAGGCGTCAATGATGATGGGTGTGACAGCAGAGATGCTGGGCAAGGTGCACGGTATCAAGCGCGAACAACAGGATGCCTTTGCATTGCGGTCACACCAGCGTGCACAGGCAGCCAGTGATGAAGGGCGCTTTGACAATGAAATTGTCGCCATTGAAGGGCACGACGAAAACGGCCTGTTAAAGGTAATCGACAAAGACGAGGTGATTCGCGCTGATGCATCACTTGAAGCGCTTGCATCACTGCCGCCAGCGTTTATGCCCAAGGTAGGTACAGTGACGGCAGGTTCGTCATCTGCTATCGCCGATGGTGCATCAGCGATGCTTGTTATGTCTGGTGAAAAGGCGATGAGCCTCGGTATACAGCCAATAGCCCGTATCAGAAGTATGGCAGTCAGCGGCTGTGATCCGGCCATTATGGGTTACGGTCCGGTGCCAGCCTCGCAGAAGGCGTTAAAGCGTGCCGGTATGAGTGTTGAAGACATGGACCATGTCGAGATTAACGAAGCGTTTGCAGCGCAGTCTATTCCGGTAATGAAAGACCTCGGCTTGATTGATGACATGGATAAAAAGGTCAACCTGAATGGCGGTGCGATTGCGCTTGGTCATCCGCTCGGCTGTTCCGGCACCAGAATATGCACGACACTGCTGAATGTAATGCAGCAAAACGATGGCAACCTGGGGCTCGCAACCATGTGCATCGGTATGGGGCAGGGGGTTGCTACGGTGTTTGAACGAATCAGCTAGGAAATTCAACTGCTGGTATCGCAGCTATCGCAGATACCACCTCGTAAAAAAGGCGAGCCTGTGCAAACTATCGACTGTTTGCACAGAGCTCGCCCGGTAGCCGAATAGCTTTTCGGCTAACTTACTATCTCCGCAATATGCAGTGCATCTGCTTCGTTTTGTAAATCATCCGCAGGCACATCCGCAAACGATACCGCGACCCGATTAATGCCGTCTGCAGTGTACTGGGTGTTCAATGCCGTTGTGGTTTGCTCGGCATTTGCACCGTGTACCGCCATCAGTTCCGTGCGTGTGTTTAACCTTTGGGCTCGGTAGTTGTCCAGCAGGGTGTCCATGTCTATTTGCCCGGGGGCCACTGCAGCGCCAAAGCTTGCGTAAGTTATTGGCCCGCCAAAGCACAGTGTCAGCAGCCGGCTGCACGCGCCCGATGAGCCCATCGCAAAGCCGATCCGCCGAACGTCATCCGACGCATCACTTACCCATTGCAGCATACGCACGGCATCGTTGAGGGTGGTGGCTGTGGGCACCACCTTGATGGCGCGTGGCCGGGTTTTACACATGTCGCTGGTCAGTTGCGCAAGTGTCGGGTTGTCCGGCATCGCCTCAAAGTTGTGGTAGCTCAGTATCAACTGTCGATGCTGGTCCTGTAGTAGAGCAGCGGCTTCAGTGTCCCACTCAAGGTCAACCAGGTTGGCGCCGGCATCCAGTGCCTGCCTGCTTAGGTCAGCGCGCGTGGTTTCGTCGCCGTTAAACGTGCCGCCGTGCGTTGGGTGACGCAGGGTAAACAGTACCGCCAGGCCGTCAGTGCGCGCACGTTTGACTGTCTGCATTAACTGATCGACGGACAGGCCATTATCGAGTAGCAGGTCAGCTCTGATTTCGACACAGCCAAGTCCGCGGTTCTGCGCCTGATCAATTTCGTTGATGCTGTTTGCGACAATGCCTATAACGCCCTTGAGCGGAAACTCGTGCTCGTTCTGCACTGGGGTGTCCTGTTTAATAATTGGTTTGCGGTATTGTACACGCCACTGCCGGTGCGGTAGTGCTGCCTTGCCTATCTGTTTGATGCGTTGTCGCGCTGTAGCTGTGCGATCAGTGTTTTGAGTTCTTCCACGGTATCGTTCAGCTGATCTATCTTTCGCTCAAGCGGCTCAGTGCCTGCTCCATCCTGACTGGCTGTGGTGACGGTTGTATTATTGCTGCCACTATCGGCGCCGCTGCCACTTTCACCGGCAGCTTCGCCACGCGAGTCCTGCTGCACAATTTGCATCGCGTCGACAATGATGCCGATAAACAAGTTCAGCACGGCAAAACTGGTGATGATGATAAACGGCACAAAAAACAGCCACGCCCACGGAAAGTGTGACATCACCGGGCGCACAATTCCCATCGACCATGACTCCAGCGTCATTACCTGAAACAGCGTATAGGCTGATGCTCCGATAGAGCCAAACCATAACTGCATTTCCGGGTCCGGATGCTGGCCGAACAGTTTGGTTGTTAACACCGCGGACACGTAAAACAAAATACCAAGCACTCCAATGACCGATAGCATGCCCGGTATGCTGTGACCTATAGCGCTGATGACCCTTCGCATTTGAGGCACCACCGACAGCAATCGCAGCACACGTAATACACGAAGCGTTCGCAGGACTGCCAGCGAACCACTGGTAGGCACCCATGCTATAGCAACAATCAACAAGTCAAAAATGTTCCAGCCCGAGCGAAAGAACGACAGCCGATAGGCGTAGAACTTCAATAACAACTCGACGGTGAATACCAGCAGGATCGCAAAATCGATGGCGTGCAGCAGTGACCCGTAACGCGCCACAATGCGCTGATCGGTCTCAAGACCAAGTGTTACGGCGTTGATCAGAATCAACACAGTAATGGCGGTCACCGCGGTGGAACTCTCTACCCACTGCGCGGCGCGCTGGCGTGACGGAGAAAGTGTAATACTCGGATCAGGTTGAACCATGGGTAGCGTTAGATAGTGCCGCGGTAGTTGTCAGGCAATGATTGCGCGCAGGGTATTCCCTGCGCGCCGGGAGTTGGTCGGTTTTAGTTACCGGCCACTTTGCGTCGGTACATGCCCTGTGCAATGCGGTCGATGACCATGGCACAGACCAGAATGGCAAGTCCGCCAAGCAGTCCCTGTCCTTTTGCTGCGTATTGCAGTGCCTCGAGGATCAGTGCTCCAAGTCCTTCTGCGCCAATCAGTGAAGCGATAACCACCATTGACAGTGACATCAGGATGGTCTGGTTGATGCCGGTCATGATTGATGGCATCGCCAGCGGTATTTCCACATTGCGCAACAGTTGCCACTTCGAACAGCCAAATGCCAGCGCAGCTTCTTTGGTTGCTTCCGGCACACCGCGCATACCCAGTGCCGTTAAACGGATAACCGGTGGCATCGCAAAAATAATTGTTGCCAGTACGCCGGGCGGTTTGCCGGTACCAAAAAACGCAATGATTGGTATCAGGTAGACGAATGCGGGCATCGTTTGCATAAAGTCGAGTACTGGCTCCGCTAACGCATAGGCGCGTTTTGATTTACCGAACCAAATACCGAGCGGAATCCCAAACAGCACACAAAGGAACGCACCGGCACCAATCAATGCAACGGTAATCATGGATATTTCCCATAAGCCCATAAAGGCCAGATACAACAGTGAGGCTGCTGTAAAAATAGCGACGCGCGGCCCTGCCAGTCGAAAGGCCATTACCACAATGACCAGCATAACAACTGGCCACGGTGTGTCGATCAGTATGATTTCGAGACCGTCGAGCACCCATCGTATCCCGCGCGTTATGCCTTCAAATACGTGGCTAAAGTTGGTTGCCAGCCAGTCAAAGCCCGCATCCCCCTTTTTTGCGAGTGCTGCGAAATACTCTTTGCCTACGGGAAATTCGGTAATGGGCAGCTTGCCACCAAGCAGGCCATTGGTGATTGCTGAAAGCTTTGAGTCGGGGTCTGACACAGTGAAGCGGAATAGGGTCAGTGGCCAGATTGCCAGTAACAGGAACGCACCGAATGCAGCACTGCCGCGGGATACCCCCGACTGCACAGACGGTGTCGCGCGCCAGCGCAGGTATTGTTTTTCGTACGCGAAGTTGGCGTACAGGCCCTCGACCAGCTTTACCAGAATCAGCAACCCCAGGCCTGTCAGCATGATGGTGGTTGCTTCACCCGCAGCGATCTCTGCTTTTTCCTGTGCACCGGCTGCGACCTTTTTCAGGTTTTCCGCAATCTTGAGTTTGGCTTCGGCTTCGTCCGGTTTACCGGCAGCAACCAGTTCAGCGGCCTGTTGTTCGCGTTTGCCAATGTTGACCAGCAGCCGTTCGTAGCGCGAGATCTGATCGGCGCCAAGTTCGCCCCACAGGCCGCGGCCCAGTTGTACCAGCGCAAACAGTTCAAGAATTAAAAATGTCCAGAAGAACCCCCACAAGCCACGAAAAGCACCCCACAACGGACCGAACAATGCGGCCATCATGTTCCATGACAGAGTGAACCCGGTCTTGCCCTGTATGCGGCTGAACTGGCGACTGTAATACGATTCGTTTTCGCCAACGAATTCGGCAACTGACGAGTCGAGTGATCTTGGTTCAGGTGTGAAGCCGGAATCGCTCATGCCTTGCCCCCCTGGATACCTTTAAGCAGCGTGGTTTTGTTTATGACCCCGATGTCCGCGCCATCGTCGCTTTGAATAACAATAGGCTGGTCGGTGGTTGTGGCAATATCGATCAGCTGATCGAGGTCGGTACCGTGATTGGCTCGGGGGCTTTGGTGCAAGTCTTCGCCCGCGGCTGGTCGATAGCTATTGATGTCTTCCATGATCGAATGTGCAAACACCAGCTTGAGTTTCGATATCCCTTCGACGAAGTCGCGCACATAATCATCGGCCGGGTCGGTGACGATCTGTTCGGGTGTACCAATCTGCACGATACGACCATCTTTCATAATGGCGATACGGTTGCCAATGCGAATCGCCTCGTCCAGATCGTGTGTAATAAATACGGTTGTCTTGTTAAGCTCGGCAGACAGCGCCATGAATTGTTCTTGCAGTTGGCGCCTGATCAGTGGGTCGAGTGCGGAGAACGGCTCGTCCATCAGCAATACCTCCGGGTCTGAGGCCAGTGCACGCGCCAGTCCCACGCGCTGTTGCATACCGCCTGAGAGTTCCCGCGGGAAGCGATCTTCATAACCATCGAGGTTTACCATGCTCAGGCAGCGCTGCGATACTTCCCAGCGCCTGGACTTTGGCTCGCCGCGTATTTGCAACGGAAAACCAACGTTGTCGCGTACGGTTCGGTGTGGCAGCAGCGCCATGTGTTGAAACACCATGCCGAGGTTGCGCGCACGCATTTCACGCAGTGCCGATGAGCCCAGTGACAACATATCTTTGCCAAGTACTGAAATTTTTCCGGCGGTGGGTTCAATGAGTCGGTTCAGATGTCGCACCATTGTCGACTTGCCGGAGCCGGATAACCCCATCACACAAAAGATTTCGCCGCGTGAAACGCTGAACGAGCAGTCTGCAATTCCCACCACACAGCCAAATTCCTCCAGCACCTCGGGTTTACTAAGCCCGCGCGCCTCGATAGCCTGCATCGCTTCGACCGACTTATCGCCAAATATTTTCCATACGTTTTGCAATTCGATGACGTTATCGCTCACGCAGAATCCTCGACGGTGTGAACCGCACTGTGTAGTGTTGGTTGGTAGGATGGGGCGGGGAGAGCGGCCACAATAGTGGCCGCCCTGCAGTTAGCGGCTGTTGACGCAATGGTCAAACAACCATGCCCGATGCGGTCAGGCAGTTATTACTTAAGCCAGCTGTCAACGGTATCGCCGTTGTCGGCAACCCACTTCTTGGCAAACTCGGCCGGATCCTGCTTTTCAACAACCAGTGCATAGGTCATTGCAGAGACAGTGTCGGTATCAAGTGCTACCTGAGACAGCATTTTTGCAGCTTCGGGCTGTGCGTCTTCAAGCATTGCTGCATAGTGGATGTGCAGCTTGGCAGTGTTCCATGCAACGCCTGCTTCAGACTTTTCCAGCCACTCCGGATCGTCAGTCGGCTGAATTACGTTCCACTTGGCTTCGTCGTATGCCGGCTCTTTCAGAATAACCAGCTCATGCAGTGCGAACATGTGGTGCGGTGTGTAGCAGAAGAAAACAATGTTCTTGTCCTGCGCGACGGCGTTGTCAACTTCCGCCAGTGCCAGTGACTCATCCATTTCTTTCAGTTGCATAGTTTCGGCGTAGCCGTATGACTTGGCGCGAATCTTTTCAACATTGGTAGAGGCCCAACCAGCAGCACCAATCCAGATTTCGCCTTTGCCGTCGTCGTCAGTGTCGAAGTTTTTAGCCATGTCAGGATCGCTGAGTTCTGACAGATCAGCAATACCAGTGCGCTCTGCAGTCGCCTTGGTCACACACATTGCCTGGTCGCCCGATACACCATTCGGGTTCTGCTTCACCGTGCCCTTTTCAGACACATAGGTGTTGAACAGGTTTGATTGGTTGGGCAGCCATACTTCCGGGTGAACGTGCATTGCACCGGAATCCATCGCTTCGAATACGACCGGGTTGGTGCCGTTTTGAAGTTCCACTTCGAGGCCGAGATTGTCTTCCATGGCTACTTTCAGGACGTGGGCCGTGGCCAGTACCGAAGGCCAGTTGGGCACGCCGATTACCACGTCAGCCGCCTGTGCAACGCCAGCAGTAAACAATGTGCTAAGGCTGGCAGCGACCAGTAGTTTTGGACATTTCATAGTTCAATGATTCCTCTGTGTAACAAATATGCAACAAGATGTAACGAGTTGCGCGCAAGTGACAAAGTGTCGCGCTCAGTGTAACACGCAGCCCGATCGGCTCTGTTGAAGGGCCGCCCACCATTTACGGATTTGTCGATTTGGTTCGCACAGAGGAAAGTATTGAAAAGTCAGTTACCTGTCGCCAAACACGTCACCGAGACCGCCGAGCACCGAGCCCTCGCCGCGACTGCCGCCGATGGATGCGGCCTGCATTATGCGATTTGCCAGTCGCGAGAATGGCAGGCTTTGCAGATACACAGTGCCGGTGCCGCGCAGCGTTGCCACAAACAGACCCTCGCCACCAAACACCATGGATTTCAGATTGCCGCTACGTTCGATATCGTAATCAATACCACTGGTAAATGCGGCCAGGCAGCCAGTGTCGACGCGCAGGGTTTCGCCGTTGAGTTCGCGTTTAATCACGGTACCGCCAACGTGAATGAACGCCATGCCATCACCTCGCAGGCGCTGCAGTATAAAACCCTCGCCACCAAAAAAACCGGTACCCAGTTTCTTTTGAAAGGCGATGTCAACCGAGGTGCCCAGCGCGGCACAAAGAAACGCATCCTTCTGGCAGATAAGCTCATCACCGACAGTGGCCATGTCGAGTGCGATAATTTTCCCCGGGTACGGTGCAGCAAAGGCAACTCGCTGCTTACCTGATCCGGAGTTACTAAAGTGAGTCATGAAGATTGATTCGCCTGTCAGCACACGTTTGCCCACGTGCATCAGCGAGTCGAGTATGCCGCCTATCGGCTTGGAGCCATCACCCATTTTGGTTTCGAAGGTGATGTTCTGTTCCATGTAGTTCATTGCACCGGCTTCGGCGATAACCGTCTCGCGAGGGTCGAGCTCAATCTCGACTATTTGCATGTCATCGCCAAAAATTTCGTAATCGACTTCATGGCATTGCATGGTGTTCTCCCTGACTATGTAGTGTTGTGTTGCTTAAAACTGTTTATGCAGCATTTGGTTGTCGTCACGATCAGCTGGTTGAATCGCTTGCCACAGCGTCCCGCATATCGGGGCTACAGATTGCCAGCATCTGCTCACGACGTTGTTGCGGGCTGGCATCACGCAGACGCGCAACACCGTATTCGGTAACTACAATATCCACCAGTGTTTCATCGAGCGTGACATCAGTTACCGATGGCACAATGCGGGAGCGGCCACTGCCGTCATAACGAGTTAGTGCGGGAAGGGCAATGATTGACTGACCGCCCTGTGATGCCAGTGCACCGCGCACAAACGCGGGTAAGCCACCAATACCACCAACGGCGCGACGCGTGCCATCTTTGGCTGTGACTGTCTCGGCGTTGACGCGTCCGAATAGGTCAACTTCGATGGCACTGTTTATCGCAGTAAATTGATTAATTTGTTGCAGCGTTGACAATGAATGTGTCACCGACGGATGCGCCATCAAAATATCCGTTCTGCCTTTGACCGACTCATATAATGACTCGCCACCATACACGCAACCAATGACTGAATGCTGAAGTTGCGGCGGTTTACGACTGTTATCGACGGCGCCGCATTCAACCAGCTCGTGCAGTGCATCGCCATACATGCCAGTGTGGATGCCAAGATGTTTGCGCGTGCTGAGTGCCGATAGTATCGCCGCGGGAATCGCACCAATGCCAACCTGCAGGCAAGCGCCATCTGTAATGACGTCAGCCAGGTGTCCGGCTATGGCCGCTTCCTGTTGCTGGCGCCCGACACTGTGTTCAATAACGGCTGGTGCATAGTCGCAGTGTACCGTGTGAGACAGTGGGATATCGTCCGGCCAGGGTGCCCCGTTTACCACTGGCTGTGCGGTGTTGATTTCAGCGATGACCAGCCTGGCATTGCGCGCTGCGTCGATGACTGCGCCGTGCGATGCACCAATGTGCAGTGTCTGGTCGTCCGCGATGGCGAGGCTGACCAGCACCACGTCTGCCTGACTGGTGCCACTGGCGTAGTCGGTGGCAAACGTCAGATACTCTTTTCTGTCGATAGTCAGTGGACGCTTTCGTGCCAGTGCCGCAGCAGTGCCCATGCCACCCATTACATGGATGTCTACTGTGTCGGGGAATGCCTGCGCGTCCATCGAAAAAGGCACGCCAAGCTCTATGGAAACACCTGTTGGCAGGTTACTGCGGCTGAGGGCGCGCAGCAGTACACGGGGCTCGGACGTCATGTGCGAACACATGATATGGGTGTGGGGTCTCAGCCAATCGTCCCAGGGCAGGGCTAGCTGATCATGATCTGTAATTGACATAGGCCGTTCAGCAATAGATGAACGGCCTAGTGTACTGCAAGCAACCTCTAAACCCTATAAACGAGTCGATCGAGTAAAGTGCTTGAGCCTGGAGTCAGCGTGGCAGAGCCTCCGCTACTGCGAGTGTGCTTCGCTACGCGGACTTCTACCGCTAGCCTTCGGTTACTGCGGCAATTTGTTTCTTTAAAGAACCTATCGGTCTAATCCACGGGCCGCGAGCTACGATTGACTTCGGCATTTTGCGTATGGCTCTTTGCGCCGCATCGAGGCTGCTGTACACACCGGATGCATAGCCGTATACCAACCGGTTGGATGGTGTCTTTTTGAAAGGAAACATGGCCACCTGACCTGATGGAAATGCTCTGGCCTCTTCAAACAGACGGCGCTGATCCGGAGACGAGCCAAACTGAATCGTGAACTTGTCTTCAGGCAGCAGCATAATCCACTCAGCGTCGTACACATGCTGTGGATCAGTTGCGACTGTCAGCACTTTCGCGTTGCTGATATCAGCAAGCTGGTTGTCCTGCTGATTCGGTTTGGCAACCGCCGGAACTTCAATATCTACCGGCTGAAGGATCGGGAGTTCGGTTTCTGTAGTCGCTGTGTTGATCGCTTCCACAGTGCTCGCCAATGCGATCTCAGTGTGTTTCACTTCCGGGGCCTGCGTTGTTATCGGCGCATTCTGCGGCGTGGAAATCGAGGCGATCGATGTGCGGGGCGAGTTGTTTTGCTGCGCCACTGTGGCATAGATAAACCATGGAATGGCTGCCATCAACCCGACAAAGCACAGGTTCCTGGCGATATCACCGGCGAAGGCCAGACGTGGGTGTCTGCTGTAAGCCTGATGCAGTCTGTAGCGGTGTGAGAGAGAGGAAAACAAATTCTTGGCTCCGACTTTGATCTGGATGCAAGCCATCCCGGGCGTCGGAAATTGACATATCGATTGCCTTTTTATCGTGATTCAGGTCCCCGGTTACGGGTGTGGCAGTGACTGGTGCCGGGTTTTGCGACGCGGCTTACACGCATAACGAGCACTACGCCCGACACCACTTTGATTCATTTCTCAGCGCGAAGGTTGTACAGATTGCCGGCTACCATCAGTGCGGCTCCGGCGAACAGCCAAATGTCGATGGGTTCGCCATAGACCAGAGCGGCGACGACTGCAATCACCGGCAGGCGCAAAAAATCGATGGGCAGCACAACAGCAGCATCGCCACGCGCCAGCGCCTTAGCCAGACAATAGTGGGCAGTCAGTGCTGTCAGCCCGACAATTATGGCCCACGGCCATAGTGCCAGCGACGGGACAGTAAACGTTGACCACGCAGCAACAATCCCGATAGGTAGTTGCACCAGCGTCATATAGAAAAGAATAGCCAGCGGTGAGTCTGTCACGATCAGACTCTTGGTGGTGATATGTGTGATGGCGTAGCACATAGCGCTGGCAAGCACGGCAACTACCGCAACGTTTATCGGAATCAGGCCTGGACGCAAAATAACAATCACGCCAAGTAATCCGAGCCCCAGGGCAACGAGTCTGGCGCTGGTCAGTTGCTCTTTCAGAAAAATTGCTGCGAGCAACAGTCCCCATAACGGTACGGTGAATTCCAATGCAAACACCTGCGCCAGTGGCAGTAACGATATGCCGAAGAACCACCCGAACTGTCCACCGTAGTGCACGATGTTCCGCATAATCTGAGTGGGCAGGCGAGTGGTGCGTGCATGATGCCAGCCCTTTATTTGCAGCAGAATAACCACCACCAGCAGGCCGATGATGCTACGCAGCAGCAAAATGCCAAAGGTATCCAGCTCGGCGTAGAGCTCGCGACCTGCTACACCCATGAGTGCGAACGAAGCAATAGCGCCAAACATCCACAGCGCAACGGCAACAGGTAGATTCATCAATTGACGGGCCTTGAATTCGAGAGGTTTCGGGCTGGCGGAGCAGGTATGCAATACTCAGGCGTTACAGTACACTGTTCGTCTCAGGGATGTTCGATTTCAATTCGTGAAGCCCTCGGCTCGATATGCACGGACGCGCTTTCAACTGAGTAGTCAGTTTGTGGAGGAACTATGAAACTTTCGTTTAACGCGCGCGCGTTAGTCGTGTGTGCACTTGCGGCGCTGATGCTTAACTTCAGCCCTGCACAGGCAGCACCCTGCATGACAGTGACCTTAACCGGAACACAGGGCGGGCCGCCGGTTTTTAATGGACAGGCAGGAGCCGGTACGCTGGTTCAGTACGGTGACGACAGCAACAACTGCCGCGCAACGCTGCTGCAATTCGATACTGGTCGTGGTACCACTCAGCAACTGTCTAAACTCAAAGTGCCGGTTGGTAAACTCGATGCGATATTTTTTACGCACCTGCACAGCGATCACACTGAAGGCCTGTCCGACATGCTGCAATTGCGCTGGCATTTTAACTCGGCGGGTCCAAAGGTCGATGTTGTATGTACAGCCGATACACCGTCGCCAACCGGGTATGTTTTGAGTTGCTCCAAATTCACACAGCACATTGGTGATGCACTGAAGCAATCGGGTGAGATCGCCCAGCGGCTGGCGGAAAACCCCAAGCGCCTGCCCGAAGGGCCGGCAGGGTTGGTAAACCTGGCACAGTTTGAACCAACGGACGAACCTGCGGTGGTATGGCAAAAGGGTGATGTAAAAGTTAGTGCCATCACTTCCAGGCACATTATCGGCCACGCATCGTACCGGGTGGATACACCGGCTGGCAGTGTGGTCATTGGTGGCGACGCCGGTAACGATAAGCCAAAACCACCCAGATCATCATCGACCTCTGAACAGGTCGAAACACTGGCAGACGGTGTTGACATCATCGTGCACTCAACTATTCATCCGGTGATGGGGCCGGAGTTTGACAGCGGGTTTCCACCGCCTATCTTCTTTCGACAAAGTACGGCGGCTGATCTTGGCGCAATGGCGCAACGGTCGGGCGCAAAGCACCTTATGCTAACGCACCTTATTCCGCCGCTGGGAGCAAAGCGACAAGGGCCGTATCCGATTCCGAAGGGGCCATTGTCGAAGGCGGACTATGTCGATGCGGCCAGCGGCGCAGGGTTTAACGGTAATACTGTGGTAGGTACTGATCTCGAGTCACTGACACTGCCAGTGCAGTAGTATTTAGCCAGGGGTCTGCGCGGTAGACATCCGCGTGGACTCCTGTTTATCGAAACGGATACATCCAGGTCTTATAGTCTTCAATTAACTCGTGCGCGGCTTCTATCTCTTCATGGCTCATCTTCTTGATGACTTCCTCAAGGCTGATGGCAGCATCAGGGTCGCCGCCAATGGCCGACAGTGTGTACCACATGTAAGCACGCACCAGGTCGATGGCTGGCAAACCGCGGCCAACTTCGTAGTACCAGCCAACACCCGACTGTGCACCCGGATGCCCTTTCATTGCCGAGCGCAGGTACCATTCGAAAGCGCGGCGGTCGTCGCGTTTAACGCCGAGGCCCATTGCATACATCACACCGATCAGTTCCTCAGCTTCGGCATTGCCGGATTTCGCGGCCGGCCACAGTTCCTGATAGGCGGCCTCAAACTTTCCGGCATCCATCAGATCGCGGGCCTGTTCAAGCTCTGCCTGCACCGGACTAATCAGTGCGCAGGAAAGTAACAGTGCGAGTCTTAACATGATGTGCGATACCTTGTTCAATCTTGTTGATACGTGTGAAAGCACCTGCACTGGTAAACCAACAAAGCGTTGCAGGCACCCGCGAGCATATCACTGTAGTCGCCATTACCGTTATCTGTGGCGTGGGTTTGTATTGCTATTGTGTATTTCGTTGTTCGGCGGGGCTAATGTGCTCAAGGCCGATGATGCAATGCAGTTAACCAATGATGATTTTCGACCCGTCAACACGCAACAGGCAGAGCTTGGCCGACTGTTATTCTATGACAACATACTGTCCGGCAATCGCAATATCAGTTGTGGCACCTGCCATCATCCGGCCTTTGGAACCAGTGATGGATTGTCCCTGGGGGTAGGCGAGGGTGGACACGGTGTTGGCCCAAAACGCACCACAGGTGTTGGTGAGTCCCGCATCGAACGGCGTGTACCGCGCAATGCACCTGCACTGTGGAACCTCGGTGCGAAGGAAGTTAGCGTGTTAATGCACGATGGTCGAATTAGCGAAAGCCACCTGTATGGTAACGGTTTTAACACACCGGCACAGGAGTGGCTGCCACAGGGTCTGGATTCGGTTGTCGCCGCACAGGCGTTGTTCCCGCTAACGTCTGAAACCGAGATGGCTGGTAACAACGAAGAAAACGAAGTGGCCGGCGCCGCTAATGACCGCATCGATAATGCATGGCCGATCATTGCGAAGCGTGTGCGTACCATTCCTGACTACGCGACGCGTTTTACTGAAGCATTCGATACAGTGGATGTATCAGATGACGTTAGTATCGTGCACATCGCAAATGCGCTGGCGGCGTTTATCAGTGCAGAGTTCCGCAGTTACGACAGCGCGTATGACCGCTGGCTTGGCGGTGATAACGCGGCGCTGACTGACGCACAACACCGCGGTAGAAATCTTTTTTTTGGCAATGCGGGTTGCCATAGCTGCCACAGTGGCAAGTTATTCAGCAGCCATCAATTCAAGGCGCTTGGTTTACCGGCGTTTGGTCCGGGGCGCACACGCCAGTTTGACCCGATTGCCAGAGACGTTGGACGCATGGGTGAAAGTGACCGCCTAGAAGATGCCTATCGCTTTCGCGTGCCAATGCTTCGCAATGTTGAACTGACGGGGCCATGGGGGCATAACGGTGCCTATACCTCGCTGGAAGCAATGATCCGGCACCATATTGATCCGATACAGTCTCGGTTAAGCTGGACTACTGACACACCCTTACTGCCAGCGGCACCATGGCTCGCCAAATCAGACTTCGTGATTCAGCAGGACAAGATAGAAATGCAACGTCAGCAACGCCGCGTCGATATAAAACTGCCGAAGCTTAGCCAACAGGATATCGATGACCTGATAGCGTTTCTACATGCATTGACCGGTGAAGCCGCAGCGGCCAGATCATCACTAATCCCTGCAACCGTACCCAGCGGACTCCCCGTAAACCAGCTAGCCAACTAAAATACCGATAGCCCGTAGGGTGCCCGTGAGTGCAACGAACCGCACCACACCGTGCCGCACATGACACCGCGCTCTACACACCAAACTACATCACCCCAACAACGTCCTCATCAAATCCGAATCCTTATCAAGCAACCCATCAATAACATCAAAGTGATGCCGATCCGGTTCAACAACACACTCAGTCCGAGCACCAAGCCCACGCCATATATTACTCAGCAGCTCTGACTGTCGAATAAACTCAGCACGCTCGCCACCACCCACCCAGGTAGTAACTCGGCAACCGTCCACCGGTGTCATTAGCGCCGGGCTCCAGTCGCGAGCGTTGTTATCGTTAAGCTGCAGCTTGTCATTCATGGCGGTGCGTAATAGTGGTCGTAAATCGTGCACACCCGAAAGCGATACGGTATGCGTTATACGACGCTGTATATGACTGCTCAATGGTGTTGAGCTGCTGAGCATTGAAGTAACGAGGTGTCCACCTGCCGAATGGCCGGTTAATACCACCGGGCCTCCAACTTCGTTCGCAGCGTGGGTAATTGCAGCGGCAATCTGTTTCGTGATCTCGCCAATATCTGCTTCCGGACACAGTACATAAGATGGCATGGCCACAGCCCAGCCCGCATTGTTGGCGCCGGCTGCAAGGTGAGACCAATAACTCTTATCGAGTGCCAGCCAATAGCCGCCGTGAACAAACACCAACAGACCGTGTGGTTTCGATTCCGGATAAAACAGATCGTAGCAGTTGCGTTCGTGTGTACCGTAGGCGACGTCAGCCTGTATGCGGTGGTCTGCGATTGCCTGTTCGCGATAGGCCGCAGCCGGTGCGACCCAGGCGTCAGGCCAACGATTGCCATTCGGGATATTCGGGCCGTTGGCGTAGGCGTTGTCCCAGTCGCTGATGGTAAATCCGGTCATTGCAGTTCTCCATTACAGCATTACAGCGGAGGCGCGTTGCTATAGCAGTTGCTACAGCACAGTGCGTACACGCCAAAGTTCTGGAAACAGCTCGACGGCCAGCATTTTCTTTAAATAACTGACGCCGCCGGTACCACCGGTACCACGTTTAAATCCGATAACGCGCTCTACTGTCGTTACGTGGTTAAAGCGCCAGCGTCTGAAGTAGTCTTCAAAGTCGACCAGTTTCTCGGCCAGCTCATAAAGCGTCCAGTATTTTTCCGGAGATTCATAAACCAGTCTCCAGGCGCTTTCCACGCTGTCGTGCGGCACATGACGAGTGCTCACATCACGCTCAAGAACATCCGTTGCGACGTTGAACCCTGCACGTGATAAAGCCTGTATCACCTCGTCGTACAGGCTTGGTCGCTGCAACTCCGCTGACAGCAGCTTGCTGATATCGGCCCGATGCGCATGAGGCTTTAGCATGGCTTTGTTGCGATTGCCAACTGCGAACTCAATCATGCGGTATTGATAAGACTGAAAGCCGGACGACTGCGCCAGGTCATCTCGAAACGACGTGTATTCACTGGGTGTCATCGTGCGCAAAACATCCCATGCATTGTTGAGCTGCTCAAAAATTTTCGCCACGCGTGCCAGCATCTTAAATGCCGGTCGAAAGCGGTCTTCACGAATCGCCACACGCGCAGCATCGAGCTCGTGCAACGCCAGCTTCATCCATAGCTCTGAGGTTTGATGTTGAATGATAAACAGCAGCTCGTCATGCGTTGAGCCAAGTGGCCGCTGGGCGGTCAACAGTTTGTCCAGGCCCAGATAATCCGTGTAACTCATTTTGGTGCTGAAATTCATTTCAGCACCGTCTGACTCCGGGTTGTAACTCATCAGGTCACCGCAGCCATTTGTTTGAACTGATCCTGATCCCAGCTGCCATCAGCCATGATATCGCCAAGAATCTCTGCGGCCTGACGCACGTCATCTTCGTCGAGGTAGAGTGGTGTAAAGCCAAATCGCAGCACATTGGGCGCCCGGAAGTCACCGATAACTCCCTGTGCAATGAGTGCCTGAATAACCGCATAGCCCTCGTCAAACGTAAAGGAAACCTGTGAACCACGCACCGCAGGATCACGTGGGCTTAGCAATTCAAGCTGCGGGCAGCGAGACTCAACCTGATTGATGAAAAGCTCAGACAGCTCAATCGATCTGGCGCGAATGTCATCCATCGAGACGCCCTCCCATACATCAAGCGCCGCATCCAGTGCCGCCATTTGCAGCACTGGTGGCGTGCCAATTCGCATGCGCTCAATTGCGGGCGCAGCGGTGTAGTGGGGTTCAAATGCAAAGGGGGCCTCGTGGCCCATCCATCCTGACAGGGCCGGCTCCACCGTATCCGCGATGTCCGGCCGCACATAGATAAAAGCCGGTGCACCCGGACCTGCGTTAAGGTACTTGTAAGTGCAGCCCACCGCGAACTCCGCACCGGCTTCCAATACATCAACCGGTACAGCACCGGCAGAGTGTGCCAGGTCCCACAACGCAACCGCGCCGCATACGTGTGCCTTAGCAGTGAGCTCCGCCATATCGTGCATACGGCCTGTGCGGTAATCGACATGCGTCAGCATCATCACCGCCACCGAGTCGTCGAGATGCTCCGCCACCGACTCCGGCTCAACCACCTTCAATTCCAGATTGAGTGAACCACCGCGATCAAAACTTCGAATCAGCCCCTCCGCCATATACAGATCCGTTGGAAAATTCCCCGTATCAGACAAAATAACCCGTCGCCCAGGTCGCATATGCAGCCCAGCCGCCAGTGCCTGATATACCTTAACGGACAGCGTATCCCCAATCACTACCGACCCCGGCGGGGCCCCAATAATCGGCGCCAGGCGATCCCCGAGCACCCGTGGCTGTACATACCACCCGGCCTTATTCCAGCCGGTTATCAATAGGTTTTTCCACTCATCCTCGACTGTATGCTGCACCCGCGCCGCAGTCGCCAGCGGCATCGGGCCAAGGGAATTGCCGTCGAGGTAGATGGTGTTTTCGGGGATGTGGAACTGGTGTTTTTTCA
>CAYMFQ010000025.1:30551-44682 GCA_964389335.1 uncultured Granulosicoccaceae bacterium | reverse complement strand
GCTTCGCGTTGCTGATTGACCGGGTGCGCGTGAAGAATCATCTCGATTTCAGCCAGTAGTGTACGCCAGCGGCGCGCACCAGTGCCGGTGGGCCGAAAAAGTGCCACATCGCGACCGACGGCACTCGACAGCGATACGGTGTCAATGGAAAGCCGCTCCTGAAACTCGCAATACCAGCGCTGCGGATGGGGTGCATTGAATGTCAGGCCGTCGCCCGCAAACTGCGTATTCAGTGACGCGATGATCGCTGCAGATTCGGCGTCACTCAGATTGAGCAATGACTGGTCTGCCAGCGTGGCATGATTTATGTCCATTTGCTGATAAACCGGGTCTGCCCGAAAAACTTCCACCGGGTCTGCATCATCGGCGATATCGACGTAATAGCCGAGGCGGGCCGCCGCATTGCAGTGATGAGACGGGCTCTCATCATAAGACTGTTGTAGATTCGACGGATTGGGGTCAGTGTGTGCCGCAGGTCCGCTATCGGCGTTGAACCATCGAGCCACGCGCGACTCTAAACCAGCAGATCCACCGCCAACGATATCTGTCGTCTTTTCCGACCAGTTGAGATACTTGCCAAGCGGCGATGCTTTTACTGGAGTCGATCCCACCGCTTCCGGAGCCAGCAATCCAGGAATTACCAAATAAACACCGCCCGTTAACGTTGCGTTATAGGACAATGTGTCCCTGGAAAGGTCTGGTTGAGAACATGCCGTCATGAAAAATTCTAAACTGTGGTTGGTTTTACTGATACTGCCACTCATTGCTGCGTTTTTTTACTTTGACCTTGGCCAGTACCTGTCCCTCGATTATCTGAAACAACAACACCAGACAATCACGCAATTCTACGCCGCCAATACGGTCCTGACCATCGCCGTTTTCTTTGCGTTGTATGTGCTGATCACTGCGCTTTCTCTGCCCGGTGCCGCCATAATGACGCTCGCCGCCGGTGCCATATTTGGATTCTGGGTTGGGTTGGTGCTGGTGTCTTTCGCATCGACCGCCGGTGCCACTCTGGCGTTTTTGTTTTCCCGCTTTCTGTTTCGCGAGACAGTGCAGAACCGGTTTGGCACTCACCTCGGTGCCATCAACCGCGGCGTCGAAGAAGAAGGTGCATTTTATCTGTTTACGCTCAGACTAATTCCCGCCGTGCCATTTTTTGCGGTTAACCTGCTGATGGGGCTGACGCCGATTAAAACCGGGGTTTACGCCCTGGTGAGCCAAATCGGTATGCTGCCGGGTACTGCAGTGTTCGTAAACGCGGGCAATCAGTTATCAAAAATCGATTCACTTGGCGACATATTATCACCGTCGTTAATTGCTGCATTCGCATTGCTGGGTATCTTCCCCATCGCAGCAAAAAAACTCATCGGCCTCTATAAAAGCAGGACAGCGGTATCGTGACTACTCATACCAAACCCGACTCTTTTGATACGAATGTTATCGTGCTGGGCGCTGGCTCCGGCGGTCTCATATCGGCACTGATAGCGGCGGCGGTCAAAGCCAAAGTTACTCTAATCGAAAAGCACAAGATGGGTGGAGACTGCCTGAACACAGGCTGTGTTCCGTCCAAGGCTCTCATTAAAACCGCACGGTTTTTATACGACGTCAATCATTCGCAAAAATATGGTGTAAAAACCGCCAGCGCAGAGTTCGACTTTAAAGACGTGATGGCACGCGTGCAGGCGGCCATTAAAAAAATTGAGCCGCACGATTCCGTCGAACGATTCACCAGCCTCGGCGTCGATTGCATTATGGGTGAAGGCAGGGTTGTCAGCCCGTGGGCCGTGGAAGTAAACGGACAGACGATCACTGCACGGAATATCATTCTCGCAACTGGTGCGCGCCCATTCGTGCCACCCATCGAAGGCCTGGAGCAATGCAACTGGTATAACTCAGACACATTGTGGGGTATGGAAGAACAACCAAAACGGCTGATCGTTTTGGGCGGTGGCCCTATCGGTTGCGAGATGGCGCAGGCTTTTGGTCGGCTTGGCAGTGAGGTATCAGTCGTTGAAATGGCACCCCGCATCATGATTCGCGAAGACGAAGAAATATCCGACATGGTGCGGGACAAATTTATCGCCGAGGGCATGAACGTCATGTCGGGTACGCGAGCCGTCTCGGTACAGACAGCGGGCGATGGTAGCTATGAACTGGTTTGTGATCAGGACGGCAAGGAAATTAAGGTACCCTTCGACGGATTGATTGTGGCCATTGGCAGAAAACCAAACGTCGAAGGTTTCGGGCTTGAAGAGCTCGGCGTTAAACTCAGAGGTAATAACACCGTTGAAACCGATGAATTTCTGCGCACCAATTACGACAGTATTTTTGCCGTTGGCGATGTAACCGGCCCGTACCAGTTCACCCACACCGCATCACACCAGGCGTGGTTTGCCGCAGTAAACAGCCTGTTTGGGCAATTCAAAAAATTTAAAGCCGACTACTCGGTTATTCCGTGGGCAACTTTCACAGACCCTGAAGTCGCGCGTGTCGGTTTGAATGAAACTGATGCAAAGGAGAAAGGCATACCCTATGAAGTCACCCGTTATGACATTGGCGCACTGGACCGGGCCATTGCCGACAGCGAAGACCACGGCGTTATAAAGGTACTGACGGTACCGGGTAAAGACAAAATTCTTGGGGTGACGATTGTCGGCTCACAGGCGGGCAATATGATTGCCGAATTCGTCACCGCATTAAAATACAAACTGGGCCTGAAGAAGATCCTCGGCACCATCCACGTGTATCCGACCATGATGGAAGCTAATAAGGGCGTTGCCGGCAACTGGCAAAAGGCACATGCGCCTGAGCGTATCCTTGGGCTACTGGAAAAATTCCACAGCTGGCGCCGCGGTAAGAAGAAGTAGCCGCGGTAAGAAAAAGAAGTAGTAGCGATAGAAATAGCAACTAGCTATGTGGAATGAATGAACGGAGGTCCGGCAACGCTGACCTCCCGGGTGCGTCGTCCGATGTGCTAGAAATCAATTAACTCAGGCTTACCTATATAGTAACCCTGGGCGAAGTCGACCTTGATATCCTGCAAGCGACTATAAATCGAGTCATTTTCAACATGCTCCGCGATAATTTTCTTACCGAGCGTTTTGCCAATATCGTTGATTGACTTTACCAGCGCAAAATCCACCACATCGTCGAGGATGTCTCTGATCAGCAGTCCATCGATTTTCACATAGGTGATTGGCAGCTGCCGCAGATAGGAAAAGGATGATACGCCGCTGCCAAAGTTATCAATCGCAACATGGCAGCCTATCTCGTGCACTCGTTTGATAAAGCCGGTGGCCGCCGATAAATGCGAGACGACGGCTGTTTCTTTCAGTTCAAAACAAAAAGTCGATACATCGAGCGGGGCTCGGTTGAGACGCTCTAAAAGCTGACTGGTAAAGTCATCATCAATGATCGACTGCACACTAAGGTTAATAGCGCACATCGCCATACTGTCGGCGATATGGGGCTGTGCTGACAGCCAGTCTATGGTCGCATCGACTACCGCCAGATCAAGCCTGGAAGATAACCCATAGCGCTCAGCCGCGGGCATAAAACTACGTGGACTGACTTCCTGGCCATCGGCATCACGCAGTCGCACCAGCAGTTCGCTGTACAACAAGTCGTCGTTTCCATCGAGCGGCTGAATCTTTTGCATACAAAGCCGGATACCCCCCTGATCAATCGCCGCATTGATCAGTTGCACCCAGTGCTGACGTTCGCCTGAGGGGTTCTCATTACTTGATTCCTGATAGACCGCGACGCGATTGCGCCCCTTGTTCTTGGCTTCATAACACGCCGCGTCAGCTGCCCTGAAAACTGCCGAACGGTTTTCCCAACGATCATCAATAATGACGAGACCAATGCTGACGCCGATAGTAAAGCGCTTGTCTTCCCACAGGAATTCGAAGTTCTCAACTTCGCGGCGCAGCTGATTGGCCAGACGCATCGCCTCGTTTATACCCACATCAAAAATCAGTACACCGAACTCATCACCGCCCAGCCGAGCCAGCACGTCGCTCTTACGTACCAGGCCGGTGAACAAATCAGACAACTGGCGCAGCAGCTCATCACCCGCGGCATGACCACAGGTATCGTTGACGGTTTTGAAGTTATCCAGGTCGAGGAAACACAGTGAATGACTGACTCTGTCGTCACGAGCGGTTCGCACCGCTTCGTCGCAGCGTATTTCGAACTCGCGCCGATTAACCAAACCGGTCAACGCATCATGACTCGCATGAAACGCAACCTCACTCGCTGCCTTGTACGCTCCGGTAACATCGCGGCCAGTGCCCCGATGACCCATAAACTGTCCGTTGGCATCAAAGATCGGCAGCGCGGACAATCGGCTAACGCGTACCTCTCCGGTCTTGTTTTGCCACTTGATCTGGCGATCGCGAATCTCCTGTTGATTGCGAAGATCAATGCTGAGCAAACTCCACTCCGCTGCATCGTCGGCGTAACCGAATCGGTCGAACAACGAAATCAGCGACTGGCCGAGCAGCTCGTCAGTATCAACACCCAACAGTGGCTGAGCCTGCGCGGAGAGCCGCAGCAGATTCATCTCTGAATCGGTTTGCCACAGGAAGTCGCTGCCTACCTGCGCATAGTCGGTCATCTCGGCGAGGCTATCCTGCAGCCGCTTCATTTCCTGCCGTTGCGCTTTGTCTTCGAGCATTGAGATACAAACCGCCACCCGTCCGGACCAGGTCACCGCGCTAAACGAAACCACGTACGGTGTTGAGTCGAGTTCAGCGCTGGCATCAATGGCCGAGTCGATGCGTTCACTGAGCATGGCATCCACTTCTGCTTTCTTGCGATCGGAAAACCAGTTTTCGATGGGGTTACCCTGCTGGGTCTGGCTGTCGAACAAGGCGCGCCCGGCGGCATTGGCATCGAGCAAATTCCAGCGATCGCAAATGAGTACCGGGTAGCCGACCGATGTCAGCAGCGCAACGTCAGGGGTTTGCACAGCGCGAGCATTGTCGACAACCACACCAGCGCGCGGTCCGGCGCGTTTCTCAACGGCGGCACCCGCACCAGGCAGACAAAATACCGCGCTGCAATCGGTGCCGTTCCAACGCACCGGATAGCTGAAAAAGCTGATGTTGGCGGCGGTCGGATCACCATTAATCAACGCCCGAAGCTGCTCGCCGGACGCAGCTTTGTACTGACTGCCGGTTAACTCGACCCAGCGACTGTTCAGATAAACGGGTTGAAAGTCCTGATGGACCAGCAAACCAAATGGCGAATCTTCAACCAGTGAGCGGAACTGCCGATTGCGCTCCATCAACAATCGATAGCTTCGATGCAGCTCCGACAACCGCAGGGCGTGTATCTCAATACCGACGACCTTACCGTTATGGGCTGTAAGTGGACTGCGCACAAAATAACAGTCGGAAAGGCGCCGACTAAGCAGGGCTCCGGCAGTTATTTCGGGCGCGCCCGTGCGTAGTACTCGCTGCTCGATATTGCGAATCAGTTCCGCACTGGTATGAGGCAGAAAGTCAAAGTCAGACTGCCCGATCATCAGCGTCGGCGATTGCAATTGCAGGACACGCGCGTATCCGAGCGTACAGCTCTGATAGTTGAGTGAATGATCTTTGATTGCGGCGTTACGAAGGTAAGCTGCCCGCACCGGATTTGCTGCCATACCGCATCTGGTTGGTGAAAGTGGAAGGTGGATACAATCCAACGCGCCAATACTATGGCATCAAATGATGATATGGACCGTGTTGACTGTCTGAAAGTGGCACAATCAACACGCCAGATGTCGGGCACCCTGTGACTCGTTTCGACAAAAAACGGAGCGATCGCGGATATTCGGCGAACAGAGGCTCAGTTGCAAGGTTTGGTGGGTGGGTGTTGCGGAAAGCAGGAGGCTATTTGCCGCGGCCGCCTATCCGGGCGAAGCCCGATTACTACATCGACCAGTTATCAATTGCCTTTTCAAGTAGTTCAAGCCCCTCGTACAGAGAACTCTGCTGTTCGGGGCTAAGCGAGGCTAGTAAATCCCGGTTGCGGCGCTCCATCATGACATCGACACGCTGATGAACCGCACGACCCTTGTCTGTCAGACTTAGACGGATATTGCGCGACTTGCCCTCTGCAGCATCGCTGCTGATCAGTTCATTTTTGAACATGCTTTTTACGGTGCGACTGATTTGCCCCTTATCCATACCTATCTGGCCACGTATGTCGGCCTGACTCAGTGCACCTTCATCCGCAAGAAGCGCCAGTATGCGCCACTCAGGCAAACGCAACTCCGCGAGCTTATGAACAGTTTGACCAACCTGACGGCTCATTTTCACGTTCACTACATTGAGCTTAACGTTTATCAGATCGTGCAACTTAGGACTCCCCTCGAACAAGTGCTACCCCCAGTAGCCGGCAAGGTCGACATCCTACCAAACCTCGGTATCGAATTCCTGTTAGTTTGCATACTCGTCTGTAACCCATAAATTCTTTTCATGACACAAAAATAGTAGTACGAATTTGCGTTGCTGCAAATACACTCGAACAACCAATAATCGCATCATCAACCACGTAGAAAATCTGTAGTACAGAGGTAACGCTGAAACTTATCGACCACCGCTGACGTCTATCACGGTGCCAGTGCAGTAGGACGCCTGATCGGATAACAGCCAGACTATCGCCTCAGCTACCTCTTCAGGTTGTCCGCCACGCTGCATAGGCACGGAGCCTTTGACACGCTCGACCCGCTCCGGTTCACCGGAGCTTGCGTGGATGTCCGTATAAATAAGGCCAGGGCGAACACCGTTGACGCGAATCCCCTGATTGGCTATCTCGCGCGCGAGCCCTATGGTCAATGTATCGACCGCACCTTTACTGGCCGCGTAGTCGATAAACTCGTTGGGAGAACCAAGCTTCGCTGCCATCGACGACAGGTTAACAATCGACCCGCCGCGTCCGCCGTTGGCGGTAGACATATATTTGATTGCTTCGCGGCAACAGAGAAATGTACCGGTGACATTAACGTCCATAACACGTTGAAAGCGCTGCAATGTTGTGTCCTGAAGTCGACCCTGCTCGCTGATTACACCAGCATTGTTTACCAGCATGTCCACCGGACCAAGCTCGTTACTGACCTGCTCGAAAAGCCGCACGACATCATCTTCACTGGCAACGTCAGCCTGCACCGCCATGGCGTTGCCACCACGGGTAATGATAGAGGCTGCAATACGTTGTGCGGGTTCAGCCTGGCTTTGATAGTTGACACAAACTGCATGCCCCTGGTCAGCAAGCTTTATGGCGACTGCGGCACCAATCCCTCGGCTGGCACCAGTAACAATGGCGATTCCCATCATGGTCTCCCCGTATTCAGGATTTGGCGAAATTGCGCAGTTGCTGCGCGGGTGATTGAGTGTTTGCCAGCGCCCGTTCCGTTTGGGCGCTTTACACTCGAAGCCTTTACGGCGGCCAGCCGTAAACGGTTCATTTCCGTTCAGCTAAGTCATAAAAAACGACGATGGCAGTGAGCAATCAGACACAATAATTTACATATTGCGGCGATATTTACCGCCCACTTCAAACAGCGCATCGGTTATTTCGCCAAGGGAACAGTACTGAACGGCATCAACCAGTTGCTCAAATACATTCTCGTTGGCAACTGCCGCCTGGCGTACCCGATCAAGTGCGGCTTTGGAGGCCTCGACATTGCGCAGCTGAAACGCTTCCAGTCTTTCGATCTGGCTGCGTTTTTCTTCATCGGTTGATCGGGCCAGGGCTACTTCCTGTGTCTCTTCTTCCTCAGGATTTCTAAATGTGTTGACGCCTATAATCGGCAGTGTGCCGTCATGCTTGCGATGTTCGTACAGCATTGACTCGTCTTGAATCTTACCGCGCTGGTAGCCTGTTTCCATTGCGCCAAGAACTCCACCGCGCTCCGAGATTCGTTCGAATTCGCCCAGTACTGCCTCTTCTACCAGATCGGTCAGTTCATCGATGACGAACGCTCCCTGGTTTGGATTTTCGTTTTTGGCCAGGCCCCATTCGCGATTGATGATCAGTTGAATCGCGATCGCCCGACGCACTGATTCTTCAGTCGGTGTGGTAACGGCTTCATCGTAAGCATTGGTGTGCAGCGAGTTACAGTTGTCATAGACGGCAATCAGTGCCTGCAGTGTGGTGCGAATATCGTTGAAGGCCATCTCCTGTGCGTGCAGTGATCGGCCCGATGTCTGAATGTGGTATTTGAGTTTCTGGCTGCGCTCGTTGGCACCGTAGCGCTCGCGCATTGCAACCGCCCAGATGCGTCTGGCAACCCGCCCCATAACGGTATATTCCGGGTCCATGCCATTGCTAAAAAAGAATGACAGGTTGGGCGCAAAGTCATCGATGTGCATGCCCCGCGCAAGATAGGACTCGACGTAGGTAAAGCCATTGGCCAACGTGAAGGCCAGTTGACTGATCGGGTTAGCACCCGCCTCTGCGATGTGGTAACCACTGATCGATACCGAATAAAAATTGCGCACACCGTTATTGACGAAATACTCCTGAATATCGCCCATTACCTTGAGGCTGAATTCGGTGGAGAAGATACAGGTATTCTGGCCCTGGTCTTCTTTCAGAATATCTGCCTGCACCGTGCCTCGTACGTTAGCCAGTGTCCAGCGGCGAAGATCCGCAAGCTCTTCATCACCGGGTTCACGTCCATGTTCCTGCACAAATTTTTGCTGCTGTTGACGGAACGCAGTATTGAAGTAGAAAGCCAGTATCGTCGGTGCCGGTCCGTTAATGGTCATAGATACCGACGTGCGCGGATCACACAGATCGAAGCCGTCATAAAGCGCTTCCATGTCCTCGACCGTCGCGATGGACACACCCGAGTTACCTACTTTGCCATAGATGTCCGGGCGTTCATCCGGATCGTTGCCATACAACGTTACCGAGTCAAACGCCGTCGACAGGCGCTTGGCGTCAGAGTGCTCTGACAACGCCTTAAAGCGACGATTGGTTCGAAACGCATCGCCCTCGCCTGCGAACATCCGCGTTGGATCTTCGCCTTCACGCTTGAACGGAAACACGCCAGCGGTGAACGGAAAATAACCCGGTAAATTTTCACGCATTAACCATCGCAGCAGATCGCCCTGATCGCCGAAGCGTGGTAGTGATACTTTTCTAACAACGGAGCCGCTAAGCGTTGTATGTGTCAGCTGTGTTTTTATCTCTCGATCGCGCACGCTGACAACATATTCATCCGCCGAATACTTCTCAGCGACTGATGGCCATTCATTGAGCAATGCTGCAGCACCACTATCAAGCGCCTGCGCGCGATCCGACATCAGTTTATTCACGCCGTCTGCGTCAAAGCTAACCGACGCCTCCGACATCATTGCCATGGCTGATTCGAGTTGCTGCCGTTGGCGCGCAATGTCAGCCTGGGCATCGGCTCTGGCCAGATACCCGCGAACGGTTTCGGCGATCTCTGCCAGGTAACGTACCTTTTGCGTTGGCAGAATGACGGAATCATCGGTTGAGTGACGGGTGTCTACCAAAGGCAGTCGCTCACCGCGCGTGATGTTGCTGTGCTCTCCCAACAACCGAACGATTTCCTGATACAGCGCAGTAACGCCATCATCGTTAAAGCGCGCCGCCATCGTTCCATACACAGGCATTGACTCCGGCGCCTGTGAAAAGGCCTCGCGGTTGCGCTGTACCTGCTTGCTCACATCACGCAGTGCGTCCGCCGCACCCTTGCGATCAAACTTGTTGATGGCAATAACATCGGCGAAATCGAGCATGTCAATCTTTTCGAGCTGGCTGGCAGCACCGAACTCCGGCGTCATTACGTACATTGATACATCACAAAACGGAACGATACCGGCATCACCCTGGCCAATGCCGGGTGTCTCTACAATCACCAGATCAAAACCCGCCAGCTGTGTGGCTGCGACCATATCACCCAACTGTGACGGCACATCGCCACCCGCATCACGTGTGGCGATAGAGCGCATGAAAATATTCGGATGGTCAATTGCATTCATCCGAATGCGATCGCCCAGCAACGCACCACCAGTCTTGCGACGGGTTGGGTCTACCGCAAGGATGCCAATTTTGAGTTGGTCGTCGTGGTCGAGCCGAAAGCGTCTGATAACCTCGTCGGTCAGAGACGACTTACCCGAGCCCCCCGTACCGGTAATTCCAAGTACGGGCACCTTTGCACTTTGCGTTCGGTGATTCTCGATCAGTTCGTGCAGACTGTTGCGAGCCGTCAGCGGATAGTTTTCGTTCTCCAGCGCCGTCAGCAGCGACGACAGGGGACGAAACCCGTCCTGTGAAAGAAAGTCGGAAACCGCACCGCTGCTCTCCCGCGCTACGTCAGGGGCAGATTGGCCGGGGTCAAAGCGACAGCGCGACATCATGTCGTCGATCATGCCCTGCAGCCCGATACGCTGACCGTCCTCTGGCGTATAGATGCGCGCGACACCATAGCCGTGCAACTCTTCTATTTCGTCGGCCACAATGACACCGCCACCGCCACCGAATACCTGAATGTGGCCTGCCTGCCGCTCGCGCAGCATATCGATCATGTACTTAAAGTACTCGACGTGGCCGCCCTGATAAGAGCTGATTGCAATGCCCTGCACGTCTTCCTGTATTGCCGCATTGACGACCTCGGCAACAGAGCGGTTATGACCGAGGTGAATGACCTCGGCACCAGCCCCCTGCAGAATTCTGCGCATGATGTTTATCGATGCATCGTGTCCGTCAAACAGACTTGCGGCGGTGACAAATCTGACATGGATATCGGCACTATCCTGCCCTTCAACTGGTCTTGAGTGTAGTGACACAACTTCTTTGGCCGTTGATGACATCAGACAATTCCGTAGCTTAATGGAGGGAAAAAACAGACCGGCGGTCTCACAAACAGGCAGTTTTCCTGGTACCTGAATAAGTCGATCACCGACGCTGCCGATACTATCTGTAGCGCCTCAGTATATTGACGTTTACGTAAACGTCAATATACTGATTCAGTGCTGGCAGACGCCTTTTTGGCTTCGCCGCTCACTACTATGACGGCTGTCTATGCAAGAAACTTTCACCATCACGGAACTCGGTAACGAATTCGGCATCACCACCCGGGCAATTCGCTTTTACGAAGATAAACAGCTACTTAGCCCAACTAGACAGGGCAATCGCCGAATCTACTCAAAGTCTGACCGAACACGTCTCAAACTGTTGCTGCGCGGCAAACGACTGGGCTGGCCGCTGGATGAAATTCGCACCGTCCTGAATATGTATGACGAGGGCCACGAGGGCGAAATACAGCAGCTGGAATACACCTGTCGCAAAGTGCGTGAAAGCCGTGAACAACTGGAGCAGCAACAGCGCGACATTGAGGCCGCTCTGGCTGACCTCGATCGCATTGAAGGCCGCTGCCAGGCCCGCATCGACCTGCTCCTGTCCGAGGCGCCGGACACCTCACCCGAATCCTGAAAAGCACACCCACCGGAGACTGCTTAATGTCAAACCACGATCCGATTGTTATCACTGGCGCCATGCGCACACCGCTGGGTGGATTTCAGGGCGAACTGGCAAGCCTGTTGGCCAGTGAACTCGGGGCGTCTGCCATCGCCGCAGCCCTTGAGCACAGCACACTTGATAAAACAGCTGTCGACGAAGTGGTGATGGGCTGTGTATTGCCCGCAGGCCAGGGCCAGGCACCGGCCCGGCAGGCAGCGCTTGGTGCGGGCCTGCCACTCGGCACCAACTGCACCACCGTCAACAAAATGTGCGGTTCCGGCATGAAAGCAGCGATGTTCGGTCACGATCTGCTGCTTGCAGGCAGTGCGGATGTGGTGGTTGCCGGTGGCATGGAAAGCATGAGCAACGCGCCTTATCTACTGCCAAAGGCACGCGAAGGCATGCGTATGGGCCACGGCCAGGTGCAGGATCACATGTTTCTCGATGGCCTCGAAGACGCTTACGACAAGGGTCGCCTGATGGGCACTTTCGCAGAGGACTGCGCCGGGCACTTTCAGTTTAGCCGCGAGGCACAGGACGAATTTGCTATCAACTCGCTGACTCGGGCCAAAGCCGCCATCGACAACGGCGATTTCGACAGCCAGGTGGTGCCCTGCACAGTAAAAAGCCGCAAGGGTGAACATTTAGTATCAGCCGATGAGCAGCCACATAAAGGCCGTCCTGAGAAAATTCCTCAGCTGCGTCCGGCGTTTGCCAAAGACGGCACCGTGACCGCAGCCAACTCCAGCTCCATTTCAGATGGTGCAGCAGCACTGGTGATGATGCGTCGAAGCCAGGCCGAAGCACGCTCGATTACTCCACTCGCAACGGTCGTTGGTCACGCCACCCATGCACACGAACCCAACTGGTTTACCACGGCCCCGGTGCATGCGATGCGCAAGCTACTCGACAAAATTCAATGCACCCAGGACGACATCGATCTGTTTGAAATCAACGAAGCCTTCGCCGTGGTTACGATGGCCGCGATGCAGGAGCTCGATCTGTCAGCCGACAAGGTTAATATTCATGGCGGCGCCTGTGCCCTCGGTCACCCGATTGGTGCTTCTGGAGCACGCATTTTGGTCACCTTGCTGCACGCGTTAAAAAATCGCGGACTCAGGCGCGGTGTGGCATCACTTTGCATTGGTGGCGGCGAAGCCACGGCCGTTGCAATTGAAATATGCGATTGATCTTTGCGACCGAGCTTTGCGATCAAGCTTTGCGATCGAGCTTTGCGATTGACGTTATCTGACACAGGATCAGGCTGATGATATACACCGAAGAGCAACTGATGGTGCGGGACATGGCGCGCCAGTTCGCCACGGAAAAACTCGCACCCAACGCAGCCACCTGGGACCGCGAAACCATTTTCCCGCGCGAGGCCATCCGCGAGATGGGTGAACTCGGGCTGCTCGGTATGGTGGTGCCCGAGGCGTACCAGGGCTCGGCCACTGACAGTGTCAGCTACGCACTGGCGCTGGAGGAAATTGCCACTGGCGATGGTGCGTGCTCGACCATCATGAGTGTGCACAACTCTGTCGCCTGCCTGCCGATCTACCGCTTTGGCACTGACCGGCAAAAGGATCACTGGCTGCCAAAACTCGCAACCGGGCAAATGCTGGGTGCGTTTTGCCTGACTGAACCTCAGGCGGGCTCTGACGCATCAGCACTGACCACCAAAGCAGAACTGACCGGTAACACCTATCGCCTGAACGGTGTTAAGCAATTCATCACGTCGGGCAAGAATGCTGATGTTGCCATTGTCTTTGCCGTCACTGACCCTGACGCAGGGAAAAGGGGTATCAGCGCGTTTATAGTGCCCACCGATACCGAGGGGTACCAGGTCGCATCTGTCGAACACAAAATGGGGCAGCGCGCCTCTGACACCTGCCAGATCATCTTCGACAACTGTGAGATACCCGCAGAAAACCTGCTGGGCGAAGAGGGCCAGGGATACCGCATCGCGTTGAGTAACCTTGAAGGTGGTCGCATTGGCATCGCGGCACAGGCAGTGGGCATGGCAAAGGCTGCCTATGAACACGCACTGGCCTATGCGCAGGAACGTACTGCGTTTGGTAAAACGCTGATGCAACAACAGGCAGTGGCGTTTAAGCTCGCGGACATGGCCACCCAAATTGATGCGGCACGACTACTGGTGCATCGCGCAGCCAGCCTCAGGGATACCGAGGCCCCCTGCCTTACCGAGGCGTCGATGGCAAAACTCTTTGCCAGTGAGATGGCTGAAAAGGTCTGTTCCGATGCCATACAGATCCACGGCGGCTACGGTTACCTGCAGGACTTCCCAGTCGAACGCATTGCCAGAGATGTCCGGGTTTGCCAGATATACGAAGGAACCTCTGACATTCAACGACTGGTGATCAGCCGGTCACTTGCCGCTCGACATTAAAACGTCATTAAGCCAACCTCGAATACCCGGTTAAACAACGTCACAGCACCTTGAAGTGCAACCATAACGCCTCACTTCTGTAATAAAGGCTGGCACCAGGGGTTGTTCACGTGGCACTTAATCGGTCATCACAGGCACACAGGCTCGCACTGTTAGTGTACCTGCTGTACGCGCTTGGTATTTTGTTTGGCATAACAGCGCTGATCGGCGTTATAGTCAATCATACGCTGATCC
>CAYMFQ010000025.1:0-30451 GCA_964389335.1 uncultured Granulosicoccaceae bacterium | reverse complement strand
ATTGAAGTGGAAGAAGGTAAAAGCTATTTCTGGTGCGCCTGTGGTCTAAGCAGCAACCAGCCTTTTTGCGATGGATCACACAAGGGTACCGAGTTTTCTCCGGTTAAATATACTGCGGAAAAAGATGGCAAAGCGTTTTTTTGCAGCTGCAAACGCAGCGACAAGGCACCGCTGTGTGATGGCTCGCACAAGGCCCTGAAGGACTAGCCCGGATGTAGGCGGTGTGCGATCGGACCTGCGCCACACTTTGTAACAATAACCAGAGCATCTCTGCGAGTGTAAACACACCGCCAGTCCAGCCAAATCAGACACTTGACCGCAGTAACTGAAAAGAGAAATAAATTGCTACGGCAAGCTGTGCTCAATCACCAGCAGTTCCCGCCGATTAACTGCACGTTAGGAAACTGATGAGCCAGCCCACTGACCGACTAATAAAACTAACAGGGTCAACCGGGTTCAGTTCAACGGCAACTAATGTTTTGATCGTGTTCATCAGATGGTGAAATCGGTTCAAAGAAAAACAGAAAACCGTTTCCGATTGTATGTTCAATCGCGACGCACACACGAAGAAGGTGTAATGTCAGGTTGAACAGGAGCTGTTGGCGAAGAAAAAAAATTCCAGAACTATAGCGATCGAATCTTGAGAAGTGCGGTGTTTAAACCGCACTTTTTTTTGCCTGAATTTTGAATCCGGATATACGCAGCCAAGCTCTGTTTACAAGCTCTGTTTACGATGAACGGTTAAGTTTGAGAATATTCAGCAGCTCACGCAGATCAGTCGCTTCGAAGTCAGGCTTTGCCGGTAAACGCACAGCTCTTTGACCAAAGCGATTCACCCACAACACCCTGAAGCCAAAGTATGCCGCACCGGCAACATCCCACGCGTTGGACGACTGAAACATCACTTCACCCGGCTCTACCGTTATGCCGCCCTATTGTGGCGGAATTGAATAGGTTGTCGTTACATGAGCGACTACTGTGTCGGTGTCATCTGCGCTATACAACGACACATCGCCAACTGCCAGCCGCTTGCCAAACTTAAGCGGCCTGGCAACGGCCAGCACATTGCCGGGCGCCGGTTTGCGCAGAAAGTTTATGTTGAGGTTTGTCGTGACTGCCAACTCAACAGGCCCGACATTGGCAAGCACCAGCGCATACATCACCGCATCCGCAAGCCCCATCATAACCGGTCCTGCTATGGTGCCGCCCGGTCGCAGAAACGACTCATTGTAGTGCGCCACCATGCGCGCTTCCGATCGTTGCAGGTGCTGCAGTTCAAACCCCATCATCCTGGCAAACGGAAGGCGCTCTTCAGCCAGTTCGTTAAACTGCGCTATGGTTATCTCAGACATATGTCATTAAAGTCCGATCGATCCAGCGCGACTCGCTTTGCATGCACCACACTGGCTATTATGATAAGCCCCGTCCAGCTGGTTCGCGTTACAACCGGCGCACCAAACTGCGAGGAGTGAATTGTGAGTGAACCACTACTGTTGTGTGAAACCGAAAATGCAGTTACCCGGCTCACGCTGAACCGCCCTGACAAGTTTAACGCGCTGTCGGAAGAACTGTTGGCGGAATTAAAACAGGCCCTCAACGATATCCGCACCGATGAGCAGATAGCCGTTGTGATTCTGGCCGCCAACGGTAAAGCGTTCTGCGCCGGCCATGACCTGCGGCAAATGCGCGCCAGCCACGACGGCGACTATTACCAGAACCTGTTTTCCAGTTGCTCCGAGGTTATGCAACTCATAGGTCAACTACCGCAGCCGGTCATTGCTGAAGTACAGGGCATCGCGACGGCGGCCGGATGTCAGCTGGTAGCAACCTGTGATCTCGCCGTGGCTGCCCAGTCAGCACGCTTTGCGGTTTCCGGCATCAATCTCGGCCTGTTCTGCAGCACACCAGCTGTGGCCCTGTCGCGCAATATCTCGCGTAAACGTGCGTTTGAAATGCTCTTAACCGGTGACTTCATTGACGCTGATACCGCAGCGGATTACGGGCTGATTAACCATGCCGTAGAAGACGCCGCGTTGCGCGACACCACAGACTCGCTGGCTCTGAACATTGCCGGCAAACCATTGTCGGCCCGACGTGTTGGCAAGGCGATGTTCTACCAGCAACTCGCAAAGGATCTGCCTGGTGCTTACGCTTACTCCGGGTCTGTTATGGCGGGCAATATGATGGAACCGGAAACCGTCGAGCACATTGATGCTTTTCTGGAAAAACGCCCGCCAGTCAAAGTCAGCTGACGCATACAACGGCAAACCAGCAGCCACAATTCCTCGTCGCCGCACTCACGTTCAGGAACCCTGTAGTGCGGTATTCAGACGGAAACGTGTCCGTGGTATCGATGAATTCATCGCGGGTAGACCGTCGGCGCAGCCCCAGTGACGACGGCATGATCAAGTCAATTCGCGGCGCGCCGATAAGCCTTCAGATCCGATTAATATAAAAGAGTGGCAAACCCGATTTGCCGCCAGCGACACGACCTTGGGGATTTTATGGACAATCAAGAGCTTACGTATCTGAACACCCTGGCAATCAGCTGTCTCGCCACTGGCCTTGTGGATGAGGCTCAGCCGGCATTTGAGATGCTGGCCGACATCGATCCAAACAATGCAGCCGGCCCGGTTGGTCTTGCCAGTGTTGAGCTTGCCAAAGGTAACTACGACGCTGCCTGCGACATACTGCAACAAGCCGCCTCGGCTGCTCACGTCAGCAAGGCACAGGCACAACGCATTCTGATGAGCGCGCTGGTTGCCGCAAACCGCCTGGATGAGGCCGACGATCTGCGCAGCAGCCTGACGCAACTCGACGCCGCCAACGACGACCACGAGTACCTGCGCACAACGCACCGCTTCTTCGGCACCGGCGACCCGCGCATGCTGACAAGCTAATCCGCGCTTATACGGTCGCAGCCCGTCGCTGCGGCCGATCGTGACCCGCCGCGCTCGCGAGGATATAGCGCCCTGCCCTTGCACCACCGTAAGCGCTGAACAAGTTCCTGCAACAGGCAACTACACACGTTGTATCATGGCGTTCTTTTACCGCGGTCTGCGCAATGCCCAAGAGCCAAATTCAATATATCGACACCCCGGATGGCGTCGCACAACTGGCCGAGACCATAAAAAGCGCACCCTGGCTGGCGATTGATACAGAGTTTTTGCGTGAGCGAACATACCGACCCGAGCTATGCCTGTTGCAGATAGCCAGCGGTGGACCAGACAACACTGTCGCCTGCATCGACCCACTGGCCGTTGATGATATAAGCCCGGTACTCGATGTCATTTTTGATCCCGACATTCTTAAGGTGCTGCATGCTGCGGCTCAGGATCTGGAAATCTTCTACTGGCTGCGCGGAGAAGTACCGCAAAACCTTTTTGATACACAGACAGCCGCTCCGCTGCTCGGTTTCGCGGAGCAAATTGGCTACGGCAACCTGGTCAGTGAAGTTCTGAAGCAAGAGCTCAGCAAGTCGCATTCAAGGGCTGACTGGACGCGCCGCCCGTTGCCACCCAAACAATTACAGTATGCGGCGGACGACGTGATCTTCCTGGCGCAGATGTACCCGGTTATTCGTGATCGACTTAAGAAACTGGGCCGGCTGGAGTGGCTCGATCAGGAGTGGCTGGATATGGCGCGGGCGGAAAACTACGACAAGCCCGCCGACGCCATGTGGAAGCGGCTGCGCTATATCGACAAGCTAAAGGGGCCTCGCCTGTCTATTGCACAGCAGCTGTGCACCTGGCGCGAGAACACTGCGCGCAGCGAGAATCTGCCACGCAACTGGCTGATGAAAGACGAAACCATTACTGATCTGGCCAAACAAATGCCTGATGATATCGGCGAGCTAAAACATGTTCGCGGCTTGTCCACCGGCACCATCAAGCACCATGGCCAGACCATCGTCGACACCATCACGCGCGCACGTGAGGCAGAGCCGGAGAAGCTGCAGATACCGAAGCGCAAAAGCAAACTGACACCAGCGCAGGAGGCAGCGCTCGATGCGCTAACAGCGATCGCGCGCCTCTATGCAAACGAACTGCAGATCAATGCGTCGATACTCGCACCGCGTAAGTCGCTCGACGATCTGCTGCGCGGGGAGCGCGATACCACTGTCACACAGGGCTGGCGCGGCAACCTGATTGGCGAGGCCCTGTGCAAAATGCTCGACGGCAAAACCGCACTGAGCTTCGACGGTGGCGAACTCAAACTGCGGCGACAGTAGCGAATTGCCAGCCGATTGTGATCGCAGCTGACAGCTAACCGTCCGCTGCGACCAAAAAAAAGCAGTGTTAACCGGATAAACTACTGTCAATCAGGTGGTCACTTCCATACACTTTGCGTGTTTAACCAAAGCACGCCTACCATGTCCACTAAACTCAGCAACGTCAATATTGTTTCAGAATCGGTACTGATTACGCCGAAGGAACTGCGAGATCAACTACCGCGCACGGAACAGATGACTGCCACCGTCAATGCCGCGCGCCAGACAGTGGAGTCGATTCTTGAACGCAAAGACCCCAGACTACTGGTGGTAGTCGGCCCGTGCTCGATACACGATATCGATGCCGCCAAAGACTACGCTCGCAAACTCAAGCAACTACACGATCAACATGCAGATTCGCTGTACATTGTTATGCGTGTGTACTTTGAAAAGCCGCGTACCACAGTTGGCTGGAAGGGATTCATCAATGATCCCGACCTTAACGATTCATTCAATATCGAAAAGGGTCTGCAGCAGGCGCGCGAACTACTATTGTGGCTGGCCGAACTTGGACTGCCAGCAGGTACAGAGGCGCTCGATCCAATTAGCCCGCAGTATCTGTCTGACTTGTTCAGCTGGACGGCAATTGGCGCACGCACCTCCGAGTCACAGACACACCGCGAAATGTCCAGCGGGCTATCGACTGCGGTCGGGTTTAAGAACGGCACCGATGGCAGTCTCGATATCGCTATCAACGCCATGAAATCCGCATCATCTCCGCACCGTTTTCTCGGCATAAACAACGATGGACAGGTCACGCAACTGGAGACCCGTGGCAACGCCCATGGCCATGTAATTCTGCGCGGCGGCTCCGAGCCCAACTACGACTCGGTCAGTGTTGCACTGGCAGAACAGGCACTGGAGAAGGCCGGTCTGCCGGTTAATCTGGTGGTGGACTGCAGTCACGCTAACTCGCACAAAAACTACGAGCTACAGCCGCTTGTAGCGGAGAACGTGTGCAATCAAATCAACGATGGCAATCGCTCGATCATCGGCATCATGCTCGAAAGCAACATCGGCAGCGGCAATCAAAAGCTCGGCGCTGATCCGGAGGCGCTGGAGTATGGTGTTTCCATTACCGATCAGTGTATTGACTGGGCTACCACAGACACCCTGATGGCCAGCTTGTCAGAGCAGGTAAAAGAAGCATTAGTCCAACGTCAATCAAGCTGAACTGCGGAATCGGAATGAGCAAAGCCAACCAGGATCAATACTTCAGCGAGTATATCCGCGCGCGTGTGCGCACTATTCCCGACTGGCCAATTGAAGGGGTGCAGTTTCGCGACATCACCCCACTGATGCAGAACCCGGCAACCTTCCGTCGACTCGTCGACTGCTTTGTGCACCGCTACTATGAACACGACATCGACGTCATTGCCTGTATCGACGCACGCGGCTTTATTATCGGAGGCGCGCTGGCATACGAACTGAGCACAAGCCTGGTGCCCATCCGCAAACGTGGCAAGCTGCCTTTCGACACCGTCAGCGAAGCCTACGAACTCGAGTATGGAACAGCTGAAGTGGAACTCCACAAGGACGCGATTTCCAGCGGTCAGAAAATCCTGTTGCTCGATGATCTGATCGCCACCGGCGGTACCATGCTGGCTGCCAGCAACCTGATCACCCGTCTCGGCGGGGTTATTGAGGAGGCAGCCGCTATCATCGATCTGCCAGATCTTGGCGGCAGTGACAAGCTGGCCAAAAGCGGCCACAAAGTATTCAGTATCTGCGAGTTTGAAGGAGAGTAATGTGAGTCTGGGTACGCGCGAAAACTTTTTTGTGTCGTGGGAAGAATTACACCGCGACACCCGGATACTGGCATCGCGGTTGTTGCCTGCCGATCAGTGGACTGGCGTGATTGCCATTACGCGCGGTGGCCTGGTACCAGCAGCCATCATAGCCAGAGAACTCAACATCCGGCTGGTGGACACCATTTGCATCAAGACCTACGACTACCGCGAGCAGGGCGACAGTGAAATTCTGAAACATACTGACACCGACGGCACCGGTATGCTGCTGATTGACGACCTCGTAGACACTGGTAAAACCGCACGTGCAGTGAAGCGAATGGTGCCAAAAGCGCGCTTTGTCACCGTCTATGCAAAGCCGGAAGGCCGTGCTGAAGTCGACGACTGTATAAAGGAAGTACCGCAGGATACCTGGATCAACTTCCCGTGGGACATGGAACTAAATTACAGCAGCCCACTGGTTGATCGCACCTGACGGGCTGGTATTTCGGCAGCGCGGGACAGCCCCGCCCTGCCGCTCTTCGCAACTATCGATCTACCGCGTGAATCACCACACCGTTTTCAAAGTAAACCGCAAAGGTTTCGTATTCCCAGCTTGAGATAGCCGGTTGCCCGACCGGTGCATGACGCAGCACAGGCTCACCAAACTGACGCAGCACATCGCCCTGACGAATGCCACGATTCGGCTTGGCTGTGGATTCGCTCACCATATAGCTGCCATCAGGTAACGCAATGATACCTGCAACCGCTATAGAACCTGACATGCCAAAAGCTGCCAACATCAAAGCGGACAGTACGCTCTTTTTCATCCTGGATTCCTCGTTTCTGGGTTCAGGTTCAGGTAAGCGTCCGTCAAAATTTTTTCTTTACGGCCGGTTGCGTGTCATTTTGCCAGCATAGTTACTGGTCGATATTCTGGATTTATCTGCAACTAATGACAAACGCAGTGATTCAGTTTTGTTACGTTCAAATAATCTGAGACACAAAAGGTCGAAAATATGACACAGCCATGTCACGCTCGGAACCAGTAGAGCGCGCAGGCGTGCCAGCGAAACAACAACAATAACGCGGCAACCGGACTCAACCGCACCGGAACCGGATAAATATCATGCTCAGATTTTTCACCGGATTGGTAATCGCACAATTAGTCGCCGTACTCATCGCGGCCACTTACCCAGGCAGCTCGCTCGAGACTTTGCTGGTAGTGGCATTCGCAGTCACCATGACGGCGCTGGTGACAAGCCTTTGGTTTGGCACCGTCTCACGACAGTTGGGTGACCAGCGCATCGCGGCGCTAAAGCAAAGCTTTGCCAGTGAGCGAGAGAAAATGAATCAGAGCGCCCAGCGTGCGCAGCAAAAGCTCGAGAAAAAAACCCGCCGGCAAATGGAAGCACACGAGCGCCGCACGCGAACCCGCGCAAACGTCAAGGTCGGAGCCGCCATCGCCGTTGCCGGGGGATTTGGACTACTGATGATGTTCATGCAGCTCACGACACTGGGGTTATTAACCATGACATCAGTAGGCGGCGCAGTCGGCGGGTATCTTATGCGCGCAAAGCGTGAGCAGGAATTACTCGGCAATGATCGGGAGTACAAGATGATTGAGGGTGTGCAGGAGGTTGAACAGCCTCAGCCCTCCGAAGGCGCCACCCCCGATGATCAGAACACGCTTGACTCAAAGACGGTGATTACCGTAAACGACGTCACCGACGCCGACTTGCCTGCCGCCAAAGGTCAGTAAACGAGGCCTGACAGCGCGACCAAGCTAACTTACGTCACACGCCACAAATCCTCCAGCCACCGATGCGCCTCCGGGTAGTGGTCGAGGTTCAGCACAAACTCCTGCCCGCGAGCAACGGTGCGCAGTTCAGTGGACTGCGATAGCTGCGTCCATCGCGACAGGTCGGTGTGATAGCTCAGCACACTTTTACGCTGCTGAGGATGCAGCCACGGTGGCAACGACCAAATTGAGCGACTGCGACCATCCGCCGTCAGTTGCCGAGCCGCAGCATAGTGACTAAAAACACCAGCCCCGTTAGCGTTTGCCAGCGCTGCCCTCGGCAACTGCAGTCGCCTGCCGGCAAGGTAAATGGTGTTATGGCCGGAAAAGTGGCCGTGGCAATGTGGGTGGTATTGCATCCATTGCGCTATCCGCGGTTTATCGTCGATGCGAATAATGCGCTCAACCTGTAGCCAGCCGAAGATCACGTGCAGGTCTGGTGCCCCCGGTACGAATCGCCACTTGCGACGCACCATCTCAACGCGCCTGAACCAGCCAAAGAAAATAAAGAGATCTCCGGGTGCTATGCCGAGTTTGTCGAGATGACTCTGCGCGGCTCCGCATTGCCCGAACAGTGGACGCCACTGTTTATCGCGCGGCAGGGAATCAACGCTCAGATCCGGATCGATGTGTACGCGGGTTTTGCGATCGATTGAACCGCCACTGAGATTTCGCACCAGTTTAGCGGTGTCGGGGTCACCGCCCAGATCACCATAACAAAACGGCGAGCGCGGATCCGGTATCGGCAGCGACAGAATTCGACCGTCCGGCAATACCGGACTGGCAAATCCACCGGAACTGCTATCGACGCCTTTACGACTGAAAATAATGTTCAACGGGTGGCTTCGCCCCAGTCGACTGAATCTGTCGCGCGCCACAGATACCAGGCAGCTACCGAGCGATAAGGCTTCCACAGCTCGGCCGCTGCCAGCAGATCTTTGGCTGGCAGCATATCGTCCAGCCCGTAGGCCAGCATATGCCCCTTGCGCACACCCAGGTCCGTTGCGGGAAACACATCAACCCGCCGCAGATTAAAAAACAACAGCATCTCGACAGTCCATGCCCCAATGCCTTTTACGGTCGTCAGGCGGTTGATCAGCGCCTGGTCCGGCAGCTTCCGTAAGTCAGAGTCAGCCGGTATCTGACCACTGACCATTTTCTCGGTCAGGTCATTCACCGATGCCACTTTTGCCCGCGAGAACCCAATGTCGCGCAGCGTTTGTTCGCCCAGTTTGGCGACGCTGTCCGGACACACATCTCCTTCACAGCATTCAAGCAGGCGACCGTAAATAGCCGCCGCAGATTTCGTCGACAGCATTTGATAGACAATCGCTCGCACCAGCGAGTGGTAAATGCTTAAGTCTGACTCACTCCGGATTTGCGTCTGACCTACCGCGCGCATCAGCGATCCCATCGTCGGATCAACTTTGCGCAGATGTCCGCGTGCCTTTGTCAGGGTCGATTTGGACAACGTCGCGTATCGCCCGCCTCTGCTGCGGCTGACAATGACTGATGGATCACTCATGAAAACACTTACCCTGTTCGTGGTGCTGCTGTAACCATGCGATGGCTAAAGCCTGGATCACAACATTTCATGCAGTTTAGCAGGCGAAGACACACACAGCAGAGCACACCCGATCACGGAAGTACCTGCGCAAGACACAACGCGTTAGTGCTGCAGTGACTTGTGCGTTACGATAGGCGGGATTTACTGCACGCCTTTACGGATCAGCCCAGCGGAAGCCTCGATTGTCTCAACAGCCAAACCAACAAGCATCCACCGACCGAGTATTTGCGGAACCGCTCGCCGCCATCGAGCGCTTTGCCTTTAATGAAGATGTCGCCAGAGTCTTCAGCGACATGATTGAACGTTCGGTGCCGGGCTACCGCAGCATCGTTACACAAACGGGCTTGCTGGCGGCACGATTTGCGAAGCCCAACAGTTGCTGTTACGACCTGGGCTGTTCGCTCGGAGATTCGGCTCTGTCCATGCGCCATCAGATTGAAACACGGGCACTGCATACCAGACAGGGTATCCGCATAGCTGCAGTCGACAACTCCAGCGCCATGCTCACACGCCTGCAACAGAAACTGGACACTGAACCACCCGAAAACGATACCGAACTGCCCGCAACCATTGAACTAGTGGAAGCGGATATTACGCAACTCGTGTTCGAAACCTGCAGTGTCGCCGTACTTAACTTTACATTGCAGTTTGTACCGCTTGATAAAAGACAGGCACTGATAAACGAGCTCGCACAGCAACTGCTACCAGGCGGTGTACTGATTCTGTCAGAGAAAATATGCTTTGATGATGCGCAACAACAAAAGCTGCATACCGAGATGTACGAAAACTTCAAGCGCGCCAACGGGTATAGTGAACTCGAAATCAGCCAGAAGCGTGACGCGCTGGAGAATGTACTGGTACCGGAGACACTCAACGCCCATAAACAACGACTATTAAACGCAGGCTTCAGCAGCGTGGAAGTGTGGTTTCAGTGCTTTAACTTTTTATCGATGATTGCACTAAAGTAAATATAACTCCGATTGTAATTTCAGTAACTAATTACTCCTGAGCCAGCCCAACGACGTTTGCATAGCCTGCTTATTAACATCGTGATGCCACTGTGAATAGACTTGATTTCAGCAGCTTTATTAATAGCCCCAAAAGCCCTGCTATAGATCACTGGCTGCAGCAACTTAAACCAACGATCAATTCACTGGTTGAACCTGAACGTCACGGTGACCTGCCGCGGTGGCTCGCTGCACTCGAGTCAATTCCGACAATCGAACCCGATAGCCTGTCACTCGGCTCCGCAGCAATTACAACCCGCGCGCAGACAACTGACCCTGAACAAACAGAAGCACTTCGACAATCGTTGCTAGCGCTGCGCCCATGGCGAAAAGGTCCGTTTGATATCAATGGTGTTTATATAGACACTGAATGGCGATGCGATAAAAAGTGGGCACGGCTGCAACCTCATATTGATCTGCGTGGCTGCAATGTACTGGACGTTGGTTGTGGCAATGGTTACTACGGTTTACGTATGCTGGGTGACGGTGCGAACTCCGTAACAGGAGTTGATCCGAACCTGCTCTTTTGCACTCAGTTTCAGGCCATTAACCGTTTTATAAAACAGCATCGTGCCTGTGTACTACCACTGTCGATTGAACACCTTGAAACAGCCGTCTGCCACTTCGACAAAGTATTTTCGATGGGTGTCTTATATCACCGGCGCAACCCGATTGAGCATCTGCACTGGCTGCACCAGTGGCTGCCTTCGCATGGCGAACTGATACTTGAAACACTGGTCATCGCCGGCGACAAAGCGGAAGAGTTAATACCCGATGGCCGTTACGCCAATATGCGTAACGTGTGGTCTCTGCCTACCGTCCCTCTGTTGCTCGAGCAACTCCAAAGTGCAGGTTTCTCGTCGGCGCGCTGCGTAGACCTGACAAGAACCAGCATTGACGAGCAGCGACAAACGGAGTGGATGCATTTTCATTCTCTTGAACATGCGCTAAACCCGGATAACCACACCCTGACTATTGAAGGCCATCCAGCGCCACTCAGGGCAATAATACTGGCACACGCCGGCTAATGCCCCTCTGAACGGCAATCTTAGCGATGCATTTTTGAAACATCTACCACAAAAAATTAACGCCTCGGCACGATACTTGTGCACCGTTATCAACCCCCTAATTTCAGCGCTGCAATGCTGTGGCGGTTGTGTAATAATCGGCGCCCCAACGGCAACCCAACTGGTTGTGAGTAGCGTTTGAACCTTCAATCTGACCGCCCTGCAGCGTAAAGCCAATACGATGAACCTCACTAGTGATTCGACGACTTTTCGCCAGGGACCCACGTGGTCCACGGGCTGCGCAGCACCCGAAAACGGCACCCGAAAGACCGTCGACGGCCAGCAATTCATTTACTACGACGGCTACTGGATTCGTTATTACCAGCCGCCGCCTGAATCGCTGGTAGCACGCAAAAACCTGATCGAGTCTTTGACTCGGCGTACTTTCCACCACACCGAGCACGGCATTAACACGCCCGGGCACGCGCTGGAAGGTGCCCGCACCGCCTACGAACAACAGACCGATCCCCGGCAAAAACGCGTCAACGCCGCAATGCTGGCCGGTGCGCTGTTTAATCGCGCCACCGATATTTTTCGCACCGTGGTGGATCTTGGGGCAAACGGTGTCAAAATCAGCCGCGACAACGAGCTAATGCAGGAATGTGGTCAGTGCTTTAAAGAAGCGCTGGAGCTTGGCAAACAGGTCAAACACTACAGTGGCCAGGAAGGCATTGACGAACTCTGGGGAGAGCCATTTCGGGCTTTTTCCGTACCGATCAGTCAGTTCTACGAGTCGCGTTTCATCAAGGTGGCGCAGGCGATGAAGAACATAGACGACATAGCCGAAGCCATGAAAGCTTCGCTGCGACCACACGTCGCTTTTGACGGTGTCGAGTGGCACATCGATCATTTCGCCACCGCGGCGAAGTACGAGTGCGAAACCATGCGCAGCGACTCGAAAAACAACTTCCTCATCTGGCCGCAGTTTGTCGCGTCCGGAGAAGTACTGGCGGAATTTCAGGGCCAGCCGCACAAAGACAGCAATATGCCGGCATGGCTTTACTCGACAGGCTCAAAGCTCATCTACGACGGCAAAAGCCTGATCGAATGGGTCGCGCTGGCACGGGTACCGATGCCAGTCAGCACTGAGCTTTTCGTTAATGAGTGCCGCGAATTCGACAATGCCGCGCAGGTCACTCAGATCATGCCCCGCTCGGCGAGCCAGCGATAGGCACAGCCAGCCTCGGCATATGCGGCAAACCGTTGTTACCGCAGATGGCAGCACCACGCTGCTGCACCCGGACCACGGGGAAAGCTACCACTCTCGACACGGTGCGCGCACTGAATCCACAGCAGTTTTTTTGCAAAACTCCGGCGTGCTTGGCCGGCTCGAGATGAGCCTCTGCACACGGGTGCTCGAGATTGGATTTGGCACAGGTTTTAATTTCCTGCTGACTGCTGAGGCCGCACTCCGTTGTGGTTCCGCACTCGATTACGTGGCCGTTGAACACGACCTGATCACCTGCGCGGAAATGCAGGCACTGGCGCAGACAAATTTCCCCGAACACCCTGCCCTGACTGAAAACCTGATCAACGCAGCGAACACATTTTCACTCGATGCCAGTCACGACAGCGTTGTAGTGGCCGAACAGGTATCTTTTAAGCTGATCATCGATGATGCGCGGCACGCCGAGATTGACCCCGCCCCATTCGATGCTATCTATCTTGACGCATTCAGCCCGAGAAACAATCCGGATCTGTGGCAGGCATCATTCCTGGGAGCGTTGCGCGAACGGCTCACAGGCACCGGGCGCCTGGTCAGCTACTGCGTCAGTCGGCAGTTTCGCGACGGACTGACTGGCGCGGGGTTTACATGGCAAAAGGTTCCCGGACCACCGGGTAAACGCGAAGTGTTGATTGCGGAGCCATCATTCGACGGTAAGAAGCACCCATAAGCCGCATGCGCTACCACAGCGAAGGTACCGCCTACCGCCTAAGCGTGACCTTTGCGGCGAAAACCACGTTCGCTCAGGCTTTCCAGGTAGCGGGCAACATTGGCACGGGCAATTGATTCGTATCTATCGTGGAAGTGAGTGGTATTGTAAATGCGGTCTCTGGCAAGCAGTGCTTCCATAAAAGCAATTTGGCCGGCGTAAAAGTCAGCGTCACTCAGGTAGCTCAGTTCCTGTCGAATATTTTTTCCATCAGCAGCGAACCGGTCCCACGGCAATCCGAAACTCGATAAGTCCACATCGACGAGAATGCGCTGATCATGATCAACCGGTGGGCTGGTATGTTCAGTGGCGATAACCAGATCAAATACATCCTGCCTGAAACTGGTGTCGAGTAGCTGCTCAGACCGTTCCATGAAAAACGCCGCACTTAGTTTTTCGTTTTGATATGCAGGGAAGTTATAGATTGCATCATGAAACCAAATGGCCAGCTCCACTGCATCCGGCTGGCGACAGTCGGTGTGAACCTCGTCAAACTGCCCGAGGCAATGGTCAATATGCTCTATCGTGTGGTAGCGGCGGCCAGATTCACTGTAGCGCTCGAGTAAATCAACACCCAGCCTGGTTGATCCGAAGCCGTCGATGCTGGCACCGTTCGCTTCAGCGCCAGATCGAACATCAGGGCTCGTGCCGCTGCCTTGTTCGGTGCAGCAGCGACTCCACAGACTTTTAAATCGTTGTAACGAAGCTCGCCGCATAGGGTTTAAGTCACGCATGTGCACCGGTTGTCTTAATCAGTTTACACTAGGAGTCTACGCGGCAGAACCTCCGCTACTGCGAGCGCGCCGGATTGCACCTGAAAATGTCTTTATTATCGTCGTGTAAGAACAACTATGCTTCTTAAAAAAATACATTTTCAGGTACAACCCATCACACTCTCGCTACGCAGTCTTCTATTGCGCAGGCTCCTGTGACGATCTTATGGCTCGGACTTGCGGCAAGAACATTGCACCTAAGTGCGCTTCAGGTGCACTATCTCCTTGTCTTTGTACGAGTGAGTTCACATTTTGGAGCGCGGCCGCAGAATGACGCCAGGCAAATGGAGTTTTGCTGCCGTAACTTCCTCTCGAATTTCAGACACGGTAAATTATAAATGAATGTAACAGTTTACGGATCAGGCTATGTCGGTCTGGTGACTGGCTCACTTCTCGCGGATGTTGGCAACGATGTTCTGTGCGTCGACATCGATGAGAAGAAAGTCGCCGATCTGAAAGTCGGAAAAATTCCGATTCACGAGCCCGGACTCGATGATGTGATCAAGCGCAACGTCGACATCGGTCGTCTCAATTTCACCACCGATATGGACGAGGCCGTCAACCACAGCGAGATGCAGTTCATCGCCGTGGGCACACCACCGGACGAAGATGGCTCTGCCGATCTGAAACACGTGCTGGCCGTCGCCCAGACGATTGCCGAGCGTATGCAGGAACGCAAACTGGTGGTAACCAAATCCACCGTTCCGGTTGGCACCTCAGACAAAGTGGGTCAGCGCATCCAGGAAGTGCTCGACAAGCGCGGCGCTAATTTCGAGTACAGCACCATCTCGAACCCGGAATTCCTCAAGGAAGGCGCGGCGATCGAAGATTTCCGCAAGCCCGACCGCATCGTCGTCGGTACCACTGACGAATATGCGATCAGTGAAATGCGCAAGCTCTACGCGCCATTCTGTCGCAACCACGATCGACTGATCTTTATGGATATCCGTTCATCGGAACTGACCAAGTACGCCGCCAATTCAATGCTGGCGACCAAGATCAGCTTTATGAACGAGCTGTCCAACATTGCCGACTCACTGGGTGCCGACATCGAAAAAGTTCGCGTAGGCATCGGCTCTGACCCGCGCATTGGCTACAGCTTTATTTATCCGGGCTGTGGTTATGGCGGCTCATGCTTTCCGAAAGACGTTAAGGCGCTGATCGCCACTGCACGTGAAGTCGGTTACAAAGCCGAGCTGCTCGAGTCAGTGGAAAGCGTGAACGAACGCCAAAAACACATTCTGTACGAGAAGCTGCACTCGCATTTCAATGGCGACCTGTCAGGCAAGACATTCGCGTTGTGGGGTTTGGCGTTCAAGCCCAACACCGACGATATGCGTGAAGCGCCAAGCCGTGTGCTGATGGAGGCGCTGTGGGCGCAGGGCGCAAGGGTTCAGGCCTACGATCCGGTTGCAATGGACGAGGCCCGGCACATCTACTCCGATACCAACCAGCTAAAACTGGCCGGTACTGCACTCGATGCTTTGACAGATGCCGACGCACTAATTATCAACACAGAGTGGCAGGAGTTCCGCAGCCCCGACTGGGACAGCATCAAGCGCTCGCTGACTGAGCCCGTCGTATTCGATGGACGCAACTTGTACGATCCGGATGTGCTGGCAGCACAGGACATCGACTACTATTGCATCGGACGCCCACGCAATAGCTAAGTGATCATTACGATTCAGGGAAACAGGCGCTGCGGCGCCTGTTTTCGTTTTTGCAATACCAAACTCAAACTGATGCACGGTCATTGTCGGTTACAAGCCGATTACGATAAACATCCGCAGCGTACCTGACTGTTAAACTAACGGCGTATCTCGTCCGACGTGCACATCGACGCCCCTCGCTCTCTCTCAGCTTTCGTACATGTATTTAATGTCTGCATTCACACCCTGTCAGTTGCCACAGAATCTTCTGCCTGCATGACAAACCGCTTTGAATGGCTTGGCACCTGGCAGTGGCACAAGCGTGTATGGCTGCTTGCACTGCCGATTATTCTGTCGAATGTAACGGTGCCATTAGTCGGCGCTGTCGACACTGCAGTGATGGGCCGCATGGACGAGCCGGAATATATCGGTGCGGTGGCGTTAGGCGCTTCAATTTTCAGCTTGTTGTTTTGGGTGTTCGGCTTTCTGCGCATGGGCACCAGCGGTTTCGTCGCGCAGTCATATGGCGCCGGGCAGCCTCGCGAAATTCAACGCGTGCTGCTGCGATCATTAATTATCGGAGTCACTATCGGGGTTTGCATTGTGGCGCTGCAAAAGCCACTGCTACACCTGTGTCTACAACTGTTTGATGGCGGCGAACGTCTCGACGATTTGACGGAAACCTACTATTCCATCCGCATCTGGTCTGCACCGGCCACTCTGTCGATGTACGTGGTACTGGGCACGCTCATCGGGTTGCAGCGTACCGGTGGCGTATTTCTCACCCAGTGCTTTCTCAATCTGCTCAATGTTGTACTCGATATCTATCTGGTCACTGTACTGCACTGGGGCATCAGTGGTGTGGCAATCGCATCAGTTGTCAGTGAATACGCAGCCCTGGCATTAGCCCTTGTATTGATACGCAAGCCACTGCTTGATGCGTTGCGAAATACAAATCGGCACGAACTATTCAATACCCGGGCACTGGTAAAGCTCGCAACCCACAACAGCAATATTTTTATACGCACCCTGCTCCTGGTGCTGTCGTTTTTCTTTTTCAACGCGACCAGTACAACACTCGGCGCAAATACACTGGCAGCTAACGCTATACTTATTCAGCTGCTGCACATTTGTGCCTATGCACTGGACGGCTTTGCACACTCCGCCGAAACACTCGCAGGCAGCGCCTGGGGCAAACGTAGTGCGCCGCAGTATCACCAGGCCATTGCTGCTTCATCATTGCAATCACTGGCAATTGCCGCGCTTATGTCAGGCATTCTCTACCTGTACGGCAGCAGTGCGGTGGCGCTGTTTACAACCCAGAGCCCGGTGCTGCAAACCGCTGACAACTACCTGCCGTGGCTAATCGTTTTGCCTATTATCTCAGTGTGGTGCTACCAACTCGATGGCATATTTATCGGCACCACCCACACGGCGGAGATGCGTAATGCAATGATTATTTCCGCGGTATGCTTTTATGCAGCGGCGACAGTTTTGGTACCACAACTCGGGAACCACGGCTTGTGGCTGGCGTTCACCACATTTATGCTGTGCAGAGCAGTTACTCTGCTCTTTTACCTGCCCCGAATTTCGAGGAGTATCGGCAGCCATGCAGATTGAACACCATCGATCGCTTAGGCACCACAACAGCTTCGGTTTCGATGTCAGTGCCAGGTACTTTACCGAGGTCAGTAGCGAGGACGATCTGCTCGACGCACTGCAGTGGGCCCGTAAACAATCGACACCAGTATTTATCCTTGGCGGTGGTAGCAATATTGTTTTTACACGCAACGTTGACGCACTGGTCATACACCTGACCAGCGCCCACTACACCGTTACCGACGTGGCACCACAGACAGTTCACGTTACAGCGGGCGCCGGCATGGTCTGGCACACACTGGTACAACGTACATTAAACGAAGGCTTCTTTGGTCTTGAAAACATGGCGCTGATACCAGGGTGCGCCGGTGCCGCACCGATTCAGAACATCGGTGCCTACGGACGCGAGATCAGCGACATTCTGATCAGTGTAAACACCGTTAATCGGGTTACCGGCGAACATCGGGTACTGACCTGTGACGAGTGTGATTTCAGCTATCGGCACAGTGTCTTTAAAACTACCGCCGGTGCCGAACTTATCGTCACCGCAATTACGTTGAGCCTGAGCCGCGTGGACTCACCCGCCATCAGCTACCAGGCTCTGGCTGACGCCGTGGCCGCTGCTGATATAAAAAAGGTTTCCGCACATCACGTGTTTGACCTTGTGTGTGACATCCGTCGCTCCAAGCTGCCTGATCCCGAACAGCTTGGCAACGCCGGCAGTTTTTTTAAAAATCCGATCATCACTGACCGGCAGCTTGATGCACTCAAAGCCAAATACGCCGATGTGCCGTACTACCGGCAGGACAATCAACACGTCAAGGTACCGGCGGCATGGCTCATTGATCGCGCCGGCTGGAAAGGCTTTCGCAACCCCCATGTCGGCGTACATGAACGGCAGGCACTGGTTTTGATAAACCATAACGGCGGGACTGGTCAGCAGATTGCACAGCTAGCAGATGAGATCAAAAGTGACATACAGAATCGCTTCAAAGTTTGCCTGGAACGAGAACCAGTTCTTTACTAGTCATTGCCGCTATGCTGCAGGCTGGCAGTCGTGTTCAACTCTTAACTGGCTCAACCATACGAACAACCGTGCGGAATCTACCCGGTGACTCAGAATAACAAGCTTGTCAGTGGCAGACTGATGAACAATCTGCTGGGCGCCTGGAAAGGTCTGTCGATACCTTTTATCGGTAAGCGCCTGGAACTCAGCCCATACCTGCACGAAAACGAAATTGAGCCTCTGACAGAGAAGATCACTGCCTGTCTGGAGTCACGCGGCGGTCAGGCGTCCGCTCGGGTTCGTGCCGCAGAATTAGGCAACGCCTACGTCGGCATGAATGACGAAGGTCGTTGCAAATACCTGCAACTACTGGTCGACAAGTTCGGCACCGACCACAACGAAATCCGCCATACCGCAGAAGCTCTGTTTACCGATCTGGATGCGACCATGCGCGCAAAAGTAGAACAGGAACTGCGCCGGAAACTCACACCGCCCTATCTCACACTACTGACTCAGTTTAATGCACTGCCGCAGGGTGTCAGGTTTCTCGTCGATATGCGTAACGATCTGCTCAACTTCAGACGCGAGCATCCGGAACTTGAATCGATGAATCAATTGCTGCAGGAGCAATTGTCGAGTTGGTTTGACATTGGCTTTCTGGACTTGAAGCGCATCGACTGGAACGCACCGGCATCGCTGCTGGAAAAGTTAATTGAGTATGAAGCCGTGCACCGCATTGAATCGTGGGACGATCTGCGCCACAGACTAGCCGCCAATCGTCGATGCTTTGCGTTCTTTCATCCGAGAATGCCCGACGATCCCCTGATTTTTGTATGGGTGGCACTGGTCGACGAGTTGTCGGACAACGTCGACACGCTGCTCGATATCAATCAAAGTGAAACAATTAACGAGCACACCAACACCGCCATTTTCTACTCAATAACCAGTACGCAGCGCGGACTCAGCGGCGTCAGCCTGGGTGATTTTCTAATTAAACGGGTGGTCGATGAACTACGACAGGAGCTGCCACAACTAACGCAGTTTTCTACGTTATCGCCAATCCCGGGGCTAGCTGACTGGCTTCAGAAACAACCATCGGATGCGCTACTCTCTGATGAACAGCAAGAAGCACTGGCAGCGGCCACGGAGCGCGACTTCGACGCGCTGATAAGCGAACGTGAGTGGCTCGACGATGAAAACACTCGTGCCGCCATGCAGGAGCCGCTAACAGCACTCGCTGCGCGTTACATTACACGGGAAAAGCGCGGTGGCCGGGCAACGGATGCAGTTGCACACTTTCATCTGACCAACGGTGCCATCGTCGAACGCATTAACTGGCGGGCGGATACCAGTGAACGGGGCAAACAGCAATCGTACACGCTGATGGTCAACTATTTATACGACCTCGATAAAATCGAAGTCAACCACGAGAACTATGTCGGCAACGGCGCTGTTGCACAGTCCAGGGTGGTTGAAGCGCTTAGTGGTGAATAGATATTCACCACAATCGCCTACACCTTTTTCAAGGGGCATCCCTGATAATCGTGAAACTTTCCGAGAAAAAAGTCTGAGCGGGCTCTATGTCAAAGTCGCGATAGAGCACGTCGAACACCATCTCTCCCGGCTCACGAAACGTCACTAACCCTTTCGAGTCATCCAGGTTGCTCAGCGTGTTTTGTGCGCCGGTGTTTCTATTGAGGCGCCACTCCGAGTCCTCGGTTACGTCTTCTATGGTGCCGTTTTCGAAGCGCGCAAATATTCGCATCTCTATTTCTTCGATACCGGTAAAAATAGTCCTTGCGACAGAATCCGGTTCAAATTCAAGACCCGTGACCACTGTGGCACTGCCCGAGTTGATTGAGAGAGTGCCACTGACTCCACCGCAATCAACCTGAAGTGTTTCAGTACCCGTTGATGTTGCCGTGACCAACCCTTTATCTGGCAATGTATTGTCTACGCTTGCAAACGTTGCATCGAGCGTCCATGCAGCATTGTCGGTAATATCGGCGACAGCGTCGTTGTCGTACGTTGCGGTTGCGGTATATTGAACGGTGTTACGTGCACTCAGCGTTGTGCCATCACTGGTGATTGTGATCGTGCTCAGGTTATCCTGAACCGTCAAATCAAATGTTGCAGTAATACCGTCAAGCGCCGCCTGCACAGTACCTGTGCCCGCGGTGTTACTGCGTAACAGTCCATCGACCTCGGGGTCGAACACACCAACACTTCCGGCAACCACGGTCCACGTCACTTCATCTATGAGTGGCCGTCCAGTCTCTCCATCGTCAAAATCACCGGTGGCGCTGAAGGCTGCACTGGTGCATACATTGATGGTAGCGTCGGTAACAGACTCTTCGACAGAGATATTAATCACTTCCAGTGCAGCAGATGAAGCACGTACTTCCAGAGTATCTTCAAACGGACCAAGTGTGCCGGTGATGATGGCAGTGCCATCGGCGACACCGGTGACCACCCCTTCAGAATTTACCGTTACCAGTGTCGGGTCACTGCTCGACCAGTTGGCCGAGCTGGTCACAATCACTTCGCCATTAGCAACCGTGCCGGCCATGGTCAGCGCTCGGGTCCCATCGATTGAAACCACAGACGAGACCGTCGAGATTTCAATGCCGGTAATGTTATTGGTGGCAACTAACAGTCGGTCATCAAGCTCATCGATATTGGAACTGTCACAGGCACTGAGCAACAAAGCGCCAACGGCTGCTGTTACATGGAAAAGATTTCTCATCGCACACGCCCGGGGAAAATTCGCACGCCAAGGCGAAACAGGTTGACGCCGGAATCGTCCTCGTAGAGCAGCCTTGAATAGCCGGCATCGGCAATCAGCCACCGGTTAACCTGCAACGCCAAACCGACTCCAACGTGATAGCCGGTCAGGCTGCTGCTAAGGCTTCCTCGCCCCGCAGCCGTGGTGTTGGTGGCAAAGCGACTATCGATTTCAGTATGAGCGACACCCGCCTGCACAAAAGCCGAGTATCCGCTTGTTGGCGGTGATTCGAGCCTCAGGTTCACCATGGTCTGTGCGGGGATCTCCAGACGCAGACCTGAAATCGAGTCTTCCGAATAGCCAAAGCCGAACTCAGCCTCGACGCCAATACCTTCCCAGAGCCAGACGCCACCAGCCACATTAGCCAGTCTCGTATCGAACGATGAACCATCGATACTGGTACTTTGCCAGCCAAGAAATACCGACCCGTAGAACCGCTCAGCGGCGTTACCACTGAGAGTTTGTGCCTGTCCGGCCACAGGAGCGCACAACACAAGCGAAATGAAAAATAGGCGTAACAACGGTCATATCCAGAATGTGGGAACCGCCAGTGTATCAAAAATATTGCAATCTGCTAATGTTTTGTATCTGAATGTCTCTGCGCGGCAGCACACCACACGCGGTGCAGTCTCCTACCCTTTCAGCTTTTCCTTCAGCAACGCATTGAGCTGCCCTGGATTAGCCTTGCCACGCGACGCTTTCATCACCTGGCCAACGAAATAGGACAGCAACTTTTCCTTGCCTTCGCGATACTCGGCCAGTTGCGACGGGTTCGCTGCAATCACGTCGTCGATCATCTTTTCGAGCTCGGATGAATCTGAGATCTGCCGCAACCCTTCACGATCAATGATCTGATCGGCGTTGTCATCGCTCGACCACATCTTGTCGAGAATATCCTTACCAATTTTGCCGGATATGGTGTTGTCATGGATGCGTGCCAGCAAACCACTGAAGCGCTCCTCATTCACCGGTGAATCGGCCAGATCAAGCCCGTCTTTGTTCAACCGTGAAAATAGCTCGCCACTGACCCAACTGCTGACGATTTTCGCCGGCGCGCCACTCTGTTTGAGCACGCTTTCGAAATAGTCTGCCGTTGTCTTATCCGCTGTCAGTACACCTGCGTCGTAACTGGGCAGCTGATGCTCACTGATAAAACGGGCACGGCGCTGATCCGGTAGCTCGGGCAAATCAGCGCGCAGTGACTCAATGAGTGATTCATCAATCTCGACTGGCAGCAAATCGGGGTCAGGGAAGTAACGATAGTCGTTTGCTTCTTCCTTGCTGCGCATGGAGCGCGTTTCATCACGTTCCGCATCGTATAGCCGCGTCTCCTGTACCACTTCTCCGCCGCCTTCGATCACATCAATCTGCCGCTCCACCTCAAAGTTGATCGCACGTTCCAGAAACCGAAACGAATTGAGGTTTTTTATCTCCGCGCGAGTACCCAGCTCGGTACTGCCAGCGGGTCGCACCGATACATTGGCGTCGCAACGGAATGAACCTTCCTGCATATTGCCATCACAGATTTCAATGTACTTAACCAATGAATGTATCTTGCGTGCATAGGCCACCGCCTCTTTGGCGCTGCGCATATCCGGCTCAGACACAATCTCAAGCAGCGGGGTACCGGCGCGGTTCAGGTCGACACCGGTCTGCCCGTGAAATACATCGTGCACTGACTTACCAGCGTCTTCTTCGAGATGCGCACGGGTGATACCAACGCGCTTTTTCTGTTCGTCGTCGAGTTCAATCTCGACTTCCCCTTCTCCCACCACAGGCAGCGCCATCTGCGATATCTGATAGCCTTTAGGCAGATCAGGGTAAAAATAATTTTTGCGGGCAAACACATTGCGTCTGCCAATTTCTGCCTGTGTGGCCAGCGCAAACTTGACCGCCATGTGTACAACCTCGCGGTTGAGCACCGGCAATACACCCGGCATCCCAAGGTCAACAGCATTGGCCTGGGTATTAGGGTCCGACCCGAACTGTGTTGAACTGGTTGAAAAAATTTTACTCGCCGTTGCCAGCTGAGCATGAATTTCAAGCCCGATGACGGTTTCCCATTGCATGGCTTGCTCCTATTTGAACTCGGATTTAACTGCAGCGCAGTAACTGGTAAGAATAAAGACCTAGCCTTGCGGCGGCGTCTGCAGATGCCAGTCGGTAGCCTGCTGAAAGCGGTGTGCCACGTTTAACAGGCGTGCTTCACTGAAGTAGTTCCCCACCAGTTGCAGCCCGACCGGCAAACCACTGACCAGACCACACGGCACGGAGATACCCGGCAAGCCCGCAAGATTCGCCGGAATGGTATAGATATCGTTCAGGTACATCGCGACCGGGTCCGCGGTGTTCTCGCCAATGCCAAAGGCAGGTGTCGGTGTGGTCGGGCCCAGTATCATGTCGACGTCGTTAAACGCCGATTTAAAATCTTCAGAAATGAGGTTGCGTATTTTTTGCGCTTTCACGTAATAAGCATCGAAGTAGCCGGCAGACAGTACATAGGTACCAATCAAAATTCGTCGCTTCACCTCACGCCCGAAACCCTCGCCACGCGAGCGCTTGTAAAGGTCCTCAAGATCAACCGGATTTTCGCAGCGATAACCGTAGCGCACACCATCAAAGCGGGACAGATTAGACGAGCATTCTGCCGGAGCCACAACATAGTAAGCCGGTACCGATAAGTGCTGGTTAGGCAATTCAATTTCGCTAAAGCTAACCCCTAGCTTTTCAAGCTCGGCAATCGCAGCCTGTAACGCGGCGGCGATTCCATCGTCGAGCCCTTCGGCAAAATACTGTTTGGGTAAACCGATTTTAAGCCCTTCAATGGAGTTATTTAACTGGCCACTGTAGTCATCAACAGGCTGGTCAATGCTGGTTGAATCCCGCTCGTCAAAACCGGCCATCGCGTCAAGCAACAGCGCGCAGTCTTCCGCGGTAACCGCCATCGGACCGCCCTGATCAAGGCTGGATGCAAACGCAATCATGCCGTAGCGGGAAACCCGCCCATAAGTCGGTTTAATACCGGTAATGCCGCAAAAAGAGGCAGGCTGTCGTATTGACCCACCGGTGTCTGTACCCGTACACGCGGGCACCATGCGTGCTGCTACAGCCGCCGCACTACCACCCGATGAACCACCGGGTACACGGTTATCACCCCATGGATTAATCACATTGCCGAAGTAACTGTTCTCATTGGACGAACCCATAGCAAACTCGTCCATGTTAGTTTTACCCAGACTAACCACACCGGCTGCTGCCAGCTTATCCACTACCGTGGCGTTGTACGGCGGCACAAAGTTCTCAAGCATGCGAGAACCACAACTGGTTCTGACGCCTTCGGTACAAAAGATATCCTTGTGCGCTATCGGTACACCAAGCAGCGCTTCATTACCACCTGCGGCCCGACGCGCATCCGCTGCCTCTGCCTGTTGCAAAGCCTGCTCTGCATTAACACTGATGAATGCGTTGCAGGCAGGGTTAAGCTGATCAATCCGTGCCAGTAAATGCTCACAGATTTCCCGGCTGCTGAACTCGCCGGCAGACAGGCTTTGTCTGATCGCCGCTATCGTTTTATCGTGCATGTAGAATCCAGTGTGTACATTGCCAATGGCTGCGCCATCGGCGCTAACAATGCCAACAGAATCGCCAGCATTGTCATCGGATGATTGGTCATATGAGCAGTGGGTGTGACAGGCTGTGGACAGTTGTTCTGCGTGCCGGTTGCCTCAAAACAACCGCATAGCACTGTACCGAGAGCCGTGGTGTGGTGCTACTCGATCACCTGCGGCACCAGGTAGTACCCGTCTTCAGTTTCCGGCGCAATTGATTGATACTGCTCACGGCTGTTGTCGTCGACCACCTTATCTTCTCGCAGTCGCTGTACCGCGTTAGTCGGGTGCGCCATGGCTTCTACCGCGTCAGTATCAACCGCCTGCATCTGCTCCGCCAGCGCCAGAACTTTGGACATTTCGTCCGCGTATCCGGCGACCCGATCCGGGTCAATCTGTACCCGTGCAAGGTGCGCCATCTGGCGTACAGTATCTTCGTCTACGGCCATATCCAGGACTCTCAAAAAATCACGCTAATTTAGCACAAACACAGCGCATCGTCGTGCAGCGAATGGCCTGTCGCCACGCTGCTCGGTGGCGTGCCTAACCCATCCTGAATGGTGGCGATTACGTCCAATGTCACTCCCATCAGGCATTCTAACTGGCACAGCCAAAACCGGCGTCTATACTGAAATGTACAGACGACAATCTGGAGGGGTTAGGGATGCTAAAACGAAAAAAGAATAAGGCACCCGGTAAAATTGCGGTCGACCCGGGCGGGTTTCGGGTACGGCTACACAGCGACAGTGACGGCCTGATACTGGACGAACCCGCCATCGCCCTGCTCGACATGGAGGCCGCCGACGCGGGCCCTCGGGCCGCTGTGCGGTTTGGTCAGTCGGCTGTCGATGCATTTGACACCAACCCTGACGGTAAACAACTGCTGCGCCCACTGCAGTCTGATTGCATCAATAATATCGGCTACAGCCCCCGTATGCTCGGCCATCTGCTGCGCCGCGCTCGCGCCGCTGGTCTGGTGATGAAGTCACCGGTGATTCTGCTGGCTATGCCTGAATCCCTCACCGAGTTACAACGCGAACAACTCCGCCACACCTGCTTTACCGCCGGCGCTGCACGCGTGCACAGTGTGGACGGCGCTATCGCGACGGCGCTTGGAGCAGGTGTTGAACTTGAATCTGAAAGCCCGTCAGTCGTCATTGATCTGGGCGCAAGATCATCTCGTTTGTTCGCCTATTGCAACAATGAGGTCGTTGCCGCCTCGACACTGCACTGTGGCGGTGACCGTCTCGACGATGCCATCGTCGCGGGCGTGCTCGACAGGTTCAATATGCGCATGAGTGAAAGCGAAGCGCAAAACTGCAAGCACCGCGTAGGTTGTGCCGTGGTCAGTAACTATGGGCAAAGACTGCGCAACACCTGTCAGGCCATTGGATACAACATCGACACCAATGAGGCGCTGCGCTTTCAGCTTTCCACAGAGGATGTGCAGGAGATGCTTCATCCGCAACTGGAACGACTCGGCACCACTATTCGCACTGCCATCAACACATTGCCACTGTGGATTCAGGATATTGTTGAGCAACAAGGTATCACCCTGACTGGCGGCGGAGCGTTGCTGCCGCAGATTGACCAACTGTGTATGGAGGCAAGCGATGTTCCGGTAGCGCTCGCGCACCGACCACTGTCCAGCACCGCACGCGGTGGATCGGTGATGCTGAATCGAATCCACGGCACTCCGGCACGCAAAGCACAATCAGCCTGACCGGCAAACGCTCGACTCAATTCGATGTTGTTGCAGGCAGTGTCAGTCACTACACTGCCCGCTGAATACGTTGGAGTGTCCAGTGAACGAGCAACTACAAGACGAGCGCCTGCAAGAGGTTGAGCTGAAATTAATGGACCTGGAAATGATCGTCGAGCAGCTCAACCAGGTCATCATTCAGCACGAACGGTCAATTGATACACTGACACGACAGGTTGACCTGTACAAACAACAACTGGAAAACGCCACATCTGTGCTGGCACCCCAGGCTGAAGAAACACCACCGCCGCACTACTGAATCGCTCCCACCCTGCTAATCAGGTTGCCCGCCGACCATCAATCTGCCATCGTCTAGCTGCCACTGAGGGACCACCACATTCTTTCGTGCCGATTGCTGTCGAAACACACGGCCGGCCAGATCAAAGCGACTCGCATCGCAGGTATCGACAAGCCCACCCGGCCATACCTTGCCCTGAAAACGCTGCTCTGACGGTGGCATAAAATTGAGCGGGCATCCCATTGCTGTACCCAGTCCGACAGCGACAAACCAGCCAGGACGGACAGATCGAAAATCGTTGACCGCCGCCGCAGGCTGCACCGAAGACTGACTTTGCGGATCCACAAGTAATTCCGGCGGTAGCTCCTGCAGCGCCACCTGCCACTCCGGCAGCAGACGCGCAATCAAAAGCGGCTTGTTGGCCCACACCACAGTCCTGACATCACCTGGCTTCATATCACTGACGTCAAACACAACGGCTGGCGCTTGCTGCTGAGCCTCCTCACGCTCGCCAGTCGCCTGTAACAACACCCACAATACTGCAACCACAGCCACGCAAAGCATCAGCTTGACCGCAAGCCGTAAGTAGAGTCGCAACTTTGATTCACTTTGTTGCTTCAAACAGGTCGTCCTCGGTATCTGCAGTGTGGGGCGGCAGGAAACTATGGTGGCGCAGTATAATACGCACGACCAGCCAACCGGACTTGCGTACCGCCGCACTCTGGGTCGTGCCGATAACCTCTGTGCCCTGCGCTTGTGTATCATAGTCGTGTGCGACCTTATTTACGGGACTGGGACCTGCGTGATTAACCAAGTACTTTCAACCGCTTACCATTGCAATGGACCGCATGGGTAATCAGGTCGTCGTACTGGCGGAAAAATACAACGGCGTTACCAGTGATCGCTGCCTGCAGGCTGCACGCACCAGCCAACTGGACATTATCGACGCAGAACAGTACGACCCGACGAGTCAGCTGGCACTGACTTTTATGAATGACTGTCTGACACTAAGTGATCAACGCCAGTTGCGCATCCGGGTGGATTTTGCTTCAGGTAAAAGTTTGCATCGGTTGAAGTACGGCGGGGGCTCCGGACAGCCACTGGCGCGTGCAGTTAAGATCAGCGGTACATCAAAGCCACTGATTTGCGATGCCACCGGGGGCATGGGCAGAGACGCGTTTGTATTCGCGTCTCTGGGTTGTGAGGTGGTGATGCTGGAACAATCACCCATTGTTTACGCGCTGCTGGTCGACGGGTTGCAAAGAGCGCTGAAAAACCCCGATGTATCAGAGATCGCGAAGCGCATCGCGATACACCATATAAACAGCAAGGAATTGCCAGATGCCTGGCCATATCAATGGCGCCCTGACACGCTGTACCTCGACCCAATGTACCCGCATGACAGAAAAAAATCTGCGGCAAAAAAAGAAATGCAATTACTACAGCGATTAACGCTTGATGAACCCGACGAAGCTACACTACTGCAAAGCGCCATCAGCACAGCCGTACACCGTGTTGCCGTAAAACGCCCCATCAAAGCACCGCCTCTGGCCGGCACAACACCCAGCGGCGCGATCAAGTCAACCAATACACGCTATGACATCTACGCGGGCCAAGGTGCCAAATAGCCTGCTCACCGGCATATCACTTTTTTAATTGAATCAATCGACCGCGCATGTCGCCCCTGCAGGACAGATAGAGCGCCATTGAGCGGACCAGGCATGGGATTCTCAAACCCCATACCTGAGTCGCGCAAAGTTACAATTGATTATTACTTCATAGAACTCAAACCAAACAGATTTCCCTCAGTGTCCATGCATACACTAACGAAGCCGTACTTGCCAATAGACATCTTGGGGTTTACCACCTGACCGCCAGCACCGGCGACTCTTGATTCTTCCACCGCGCAGTCTTCGACCCCGAAGTACACAATCGTGCCACCGGTCACCGGACCTGCGCCTTCTCTTTTAACCAATGCACCACCGGCACCGTAGCAATCCATTTCGGTGACAAACCCCCTCATCACCACGGAACTATCAGTTGGGTCGGAAATCTGCTCGAATTCTCGCTGAAGCACTGTGCGGTAAAACGCCTCCGCTCTGTCCATGTCGCTTACGTAAATATCAAACCAGCCAATTGCGTTTTGTCTCATCTGTGTATCCTCGCTGTGTGAGTGTGATACAGATACTAGATGGACGTGGTTGACCCGTATTGTATAAATCGGACATCTGAACAGGCCGGCAAATTACACGCTGTTTGCCGCACGGTTTTACACATCATATCGACGAAAATACTCTGTCGGCGTGTATCCCGTGATTTTCTTAAACGAACGGATAAAATGTGACTGATCAGTGTATCGATCCAGATTGTATTGTTTGAGCGATTGCTGCAAGCGCAGAACTTTCAGAAAATCATGCGGAGAAAACCCGGTCGTTCGCTTAAGAGTGCGCTGCAACTGACGTGGGGAAAGGTGAGTAATACCTGCCATTTCAGATACGCTTTGAATACTGTCTAAATTAGCCAGTATCTTTTGCGTCACGACATTTCTTTCGACCACACCGCGCTCAAGTAATTGCAGCACTAATTCAGTAAAAACCGGGGCCTTGTCAGAAAAACTGAGCGTAGCGGATTTTCGATTCACCTCTATGAGTGGTAAATCCCCCTGATACGATGTACCAACGAAACTGTCTCGCGTTTCATCTGCATTACCGCTCCAAACACCAGGGAAAAACTGAATTCCCGCATAATTAAACTCCTTGCCGAGGTTCAGTTCCGTGTAGGTAGTCTGCAAAGCGGTCACACCCGCAATATCAGTGTCTTTTTGATTAAAAAGAATATTCACACAGGCGTCGGGAATCGCGTGCAAGGTAAAGTCACTATCAAGCCGTGTTTCTGTTTTTAACTGCCAGAAGCTATGGACAACATCACTTAACTCCTCAGGAGATTTAACTTCATCAAACAGCACAGGACCAATGTGCTTCTGCATCCCGTCTTTTACTGGATCGTACATGTTAGCGCCGACTCTCCGATACGCAGAATTATAAACAACGGACCGTTATCCCACGCCTGCATTGCAACAACCCCTCTTTGACTGTGCAACCGCCTTGTACGATGTACAGGCACGGCCTTCGTCAATCTATACTGCCACCAGGAATGTTAACTTCGTTTCACGCGAAGTTTGTCGGAGCCGAACCAACCGCCACGACCCGCTTCACCAAACGCAAGCGCTGCCGGCAACGCGCAATGCTTCAATTCGTTTCTTGATCGAGGTATGGCCGGATTCTTCTGGTGTTGCTTCCATTCCTGCCCGTATCGGATACATACGCCATGCAGGACAACAATGCTTTCTCATCCAGCAATGCCTGGCTTTTGAACCGACCCTCCCAGCTGGGTATGACCCTGCGTCCCGTACGTTACGGCAGCTTTTCGTGGCTGGCGGAACAATTGATACGCTGTGCCACCTTGGGTGAGGTCTATGAGACGACGCTGCGCTTTTATAATCTGGTGTGGACGGGCTTCGTTTTGGACTGAGGCGTGAGGGTGAACAGGTAAAATTTATACTGCATCATGCCCCTGAACTGGGTGCGCGAATTAACCTGTTGATCGACTTCCTGCTATTGATTTGGCATCGCTTCCCAGGCTGACTGATCGGGAGAGC
>CAYMFQ010000024.1:12206-46326 GCA_964389335.1 uncultured Granulosicoccaceae bacterium | reverse complement strand
TTCTTGAGTGGTTTTTGATGCTGTTGATGGTAATGCTCACGGTCATTGTGGTGGTAGCCGTAATCTACAGAAAGCTTGATGCGTCACTGTCGTGGTATGACGAGGTAGCAAGTGTGGTGCTGGCATGGATCACCTATTACGGCGGTGCGCTGGCAGTGCTCAAACGTAAGCACATCGGGTTTGATAGTGTGCTGCTTTCGATTCCAATGCCTGTTCGCCTCTATCTGGCAATTTTTGCAGAACTTGTCTTTATCGCATTCTTCGCGCTGCTTGCCTGGGCGGGCTGGCAGGTTGTGCTGGTATTGGAAGGTGATTCACTGGTGAGCCTGCGTTGGGTATCGGTGCAGGTAACCCAGTCCGTTATTCCCATTGGCGCCGCGCTGTTTATATTGTGTGAGCTACTAGCCGCTCCGGCTTACCTGAAGATGGTTATTGCGGGGCAATCGGCCGAGCACGCCGATATCGAAGCAGAAGTGGCCGCGGAAATGGCGGCAGCCGGCCACGCCGAGGGTAAGCGCTCATGATCGTCCTTTGCGTTTTTGTGGTGCTGCTGTTACTCATTTTTATTAATGTACCTATCGCTGTGTCGCTGGCGGTGGCGGCCATAGTGGGTCTGGTACTGACCGAGGGTGTCGACTCACTGGTAACCGTGGCGCTCGACATGTACGACGGTTCAACCAAGTTTTCCCTTATTGCCATTCCGATGTTTGTACTGGCCGGTGCGATCATGAACGCCGGTGGCATCACTGACCGCCTGATCAATTTTGTCGCAGCGCTCATTGGTTTTGTGCGCGGTGGTCTGGGCATGGTAAATATCGGTGTGTCGCTGTTCTTTGCAGAAATATCCGGCTCTGCAGTAGCGGATGTGGCAGCGCTGGGCTCGGTGATGATTCCGCAGATGAAAAAGCGCGGCTATTCGTCGCCGTTGTCTGCTGCAATCACTTCGTCTTCGGCATCACTGGCGATTATTATCCCGCCTTCGATCCCGATGATTGTCTATGGCGTATCTGCCAACGCCAGTATCGAACAATTGTTTGTCGCAGGGCTGGTTCCGGGGCTTATTGGCGCGGTGGGCCTGATGAGCGTTGCCTACGCGTTTGCACTTAAGTACAACTTACCCACAGAAGAAGCGTTTAATACCAAAAGGGTAAAGGAAACCTTTGTCGAGGCGCTGCCCACCTTCCTGTTACCGGTAATCATTCTAGGTGGCATCTTCGGCGGTTTTGTAACCGCTACTGAAGCCGCTGGTTTGGCAGTGGTCGTCGCACTTGGCCTTGGCATCTACTACCGTGAAGTCAACTTCAAAAGACTAAAGTCAGCCATGATCGAGGGCGGCATGCAAACCGCAGTGGTCATGTTACTGGTGGCCGCGTCGGTATTGATGGGTGGGTTCCTGACACGGGCACAGATACCTCAGGAACTGGCAGAATCACTAATGGCAATGACCAACAATAAATATGTGATTCTGCTGATCCTGAATATATTCTTTTTGATCATCGGTTTTTTCCTGCACTCTGTCGCTGCGATTATTCTGGTGGTACCTATAGTCATTCCGCTAATTGAACTGGCCGGCATTGACCCGGTGCACTTCGGGTTGATCGTCACGCTTAACCTGGCCATAGGGCAGCAAACACCACCGGTAGCGTCTGTGCTAATCACCTCCTGCTCAATCGCCAAGGCGAATATCTGGGATGTCTCCAAGGTGAACGTGTATTTTGTTGCCGTGCTTCTGTTTGTGCTGTTGCTGTGTACGTATGTGCCGGCGGTGCCAATGTTCCTGGTGGAGTATTTCTACAGGTAGACCAGGAGTGTGCGCGGCAGTTATTCCTTCTTCCACCACACATTGCCGGTTTGTGCATCATTGGCGCCGCGTTGCCACTCCTTTCGTTCGCTGGACCAGGTGCTGCGGATAAAGACGAGTACCGCGTCGATCTCGCTATCACTTAATACGTTTTGAAACGCAGGCATCATGGATCGATACTGCGGATCACCCATGGCAGTGGCGGGTCCGTACTTGACGAATTCAAACAGCTGATCGTCAGCGTGGTGCCAGGTATGGCCGCTGTCATCGTGTGGCGGAGCGGGTAGCATGCCATTGGCATCCGGCTGGTTCCAGTTCGGCTGCCCCTGCAATGCTGCGCCATGGCAGTGCGCGCAATGATTGTGGTAGACCGTGGCCCCGGCTTTGATTGTGCTGGTTGTTTCTGCCGACAGTTGTGACAACACGTCATCAGATCCTTTGTTGACTGTTGGTTCCGGTGCCAGCATGTTCATTAAGCTGCGATGAGACTCGCGAAGTTCCGAATGCATATCCTCATCAGTAGCGGCTGCGCTGTAGCTTACCAATAGTAGAGCGATAGTTAGCGGGTATGGTGATAAACGCCTGATCATAGACATCGATGCCTCTTACATATGAACCAATCTATGAGTATATACATAGTTTCACTTTGTAAGTGTCGCACTGTAGTTGTAGGTGATGCAATGGCTGGAGGCAACGCTCAGCCTATGCCCTGATTCAGTCTATGAGTGGATATATCCGGTGAAGTTCGTTTAGGTAACAAGAATGCACTAGTCGAAAATCCCTCTCTCACATATTGTGAGAGAGAGCCCGAACAGAGTTTTTTCAGATATCGGCTTTGGCTCTAAAGCCTGTCATGAGAGGTATCTGTCGGTACGTCTGTGGTGTTGATGGTGCTCGCAAGAGTACTACCGTTCTATAACCGTGCAGTCGTCAAACGTGGCATCGCTATCCGCGTACAGTGTAATAAAACCATGAGCCGAGTTTGCCGGAGCCGTATCCGAAATACTAACCGGGGATGCTGTCGCACTAGTTGCTGAAGCGTCACTGATGGCGAGTTGAGCAAAATTGGCATCTGAAAAGCTGACCAATACGCTCGCATAGGCCTCAGAGCCTACGGTACACCGAGCTTCGTACGTGCTGCCCGGAGTAATTTCAAAACCCTGAAAAACACAGCTGCCGGATAGCGCAAGTGATGGGTTGCTGTCAGCAGAGAGTGAAAGTTCTCCCCCGCAGCTCTGCCAGTTGGTAACACCATCTGCAAAGTTGCCATTGGCAATGAGGTTATTCGAAGGATCAACCGGTACCACGGGCTCCGGTTCCTCCGGTATCACATTGGTGCCATTGGCAATGACCTGACAGTTATCGAAGGTGCCCTGTTTATCAATATAAAGTGTGATCACACCGTTCGCGGCAGTGGCCGGCGCGGTGGCGGATGCGCTCATGGTGCCGTTGGCACCATTGGCTTCTTCGGTTAGCTCGGTAACTAAAGCGGAAAAGCCTGAGTCGGAAATGGCCAGTTGCAGGCTTGAATAGCCGCTTGCTACATTGGCATTACAGGTGGCGGTGTACTGTGCTCCGGGCACCGCTACAAATTCCTGATAAATGCAACCCGTGGTCAGCGATGCAGCGCCATTGAGTACTTCTGACTGACCACCACATGCAAGCCAGCCGGTGAGACCGTTTGCAAACGTACCATTAGTCAACACATCTTCTGCGGGTTCGTTGTTGACATTGTTGGTGAACGAGATTTCGGGCGGAAACAACTCACCATCATCGAGATCAAACAGTCCATCGTCGTCTCGGTCGACACCGATTCGAAATTCTGTACCTATCGGTACCGCGGTGAATGTGATCGGAAATTCAGCGGTGGCCTGACTTTGCAAATTCGTCAGTGTCGTTCTGCCGTTAGCAGACAATGTCTGGAAATTGTTTGTGTCGGGCAGGTAGGTAAAGCCACGTCTGCCGCGTCCATTGTTGCGCAACCCGTGTGCAACCAAACCGATGTCGCGACTCGCAGCCAGCTGGATTAGCTGCTCGAGAATGGCCTCGTCCTCTGCAGTCTCACTGCCGTTGAATGTTACCTGCTTACCTACTGCGGCGTGGGTGTCGTCTGCGCCATCACCGTTCCATGCCATCATCAATGCCAGTGAGTTGTTATTGCGCAAAGTGGCCCCGGCCTGCGTGTCGTTTGCACCGTCTGCGATAAAAGCAAAGCCCGCTGTACTATCTGTACGAGAGCGGGAGAACCCGAGAATCTCATACATGCTGAGTAAGCTCGGAGATGTGGTTGTCTGTTGCCCCGGGGAGTTGTTGCCGCCATTACGCAGTCCACCGCGGCTATTATCATCGGGGTTGTGGCAGCGTGCGCAGTTGTTACTCGGGTTATGGGGATTACCGATTCGTCCTTCCGGACCCGGTATCACAAGCAACTGCGGCATGGAGTTGTCCAGCTCTCTAAACGGGTTGGGTGGCGTTTGAATGGTGGCAATGAACGTTTCCAGCTGATTCATTTCATCAGCAGTAGGCTCCTGCAGCGTACCCTGCAGGTTGGTGTAGGTCGGACTGAAGTCCGGTAGTGATTCTTTGTCTCCGCGAAAATGCAGCACCGGACTGCCAACAACGCCGATCAGCGATGTGGTGCGCATCGGGCCTTTCATCGGATGGAACGGGAAACCTTCGACAAACTCCATTTCACCGGCCGGGTTGCCAAGGTCCCACGCCAGTCTGTCGTAACGCGCATCCACATGACAGGAGGCACAAGATACCTGGCCTAAACCTGAGAACGTTTGTGTGTCATATAGCAAGCGCCGTCCCTCGTTAACAAAGTTCGGCGTCGGGTCAAATGAGAGCGGTACGCGCTGTTCTTCAGTGCGTGTGGCAAAGTTGACCACAGATATTGATGCTTCAAAACGATTTAAAACAAAAAGGCGCGTTGACGGGGCGTGAACAACACTTGCCGTCGGGCCTTGTCCGACCTGTACCGGCATCGCTTCACCTCTGCGGCTGCCGTTACGATTGATTTCGACTACCGAGTTAGAACCCATTGCGGTCACATAACCGGCAATGCCGTCAGGTGCCCAGGTAACCGATCGCGGGTCACCGATCGAGACCAGTCTGTCTTCAGGTGGCAGGAAAGTGGCTGCCGGGTCGAGGTGGCTATTAAGGTCTGCAAGTCATGCTGTGCCGCCTGTGGCAGGAAAATCGGCATAGCGGCTTGTGACGAAATGGCTTTTCAGATTGGGTTCGTATCGCACTTCGTTCAAAGCGTCAGTGCCGACAACGACCACGCGATTGTTGAGCGGGTTGACAGAAATTCCCATCACCATATTCATCAGGGTTTTTTGATAAGTGACGGAGAGTGTGTTGGCATTGATAATGGCGACATCGTTGTCAGGCATGTCCCAGCCATTTATACGACCGGACTCTGCGGACAAGTTACCGGAAACCAGTGCAGTCCAGTCACCGTTGTTGTCATCCATCCATCGGCCGGCATTGTCTTTTTTAACAATCATACTGACGCGGGGTGGGGCAGGCAGCGCCGGGTTGATCGCCGGTTCAAATTCGTTACCACTGTTAGGTGGCGGGTTTTGACCGCCATAGGATCCGCGTGGGCTCTCAACACCAAGGTAGTCAGTTGTGCGCCTGCCACCTCGGACAACTGTCGATGCGTTGCCTGATTCAAAGATCGCGGCATAAACCGTGTTGCCATCCGTACTGACAGCCAGCGCACGCGGGTCTTCACCGGCAATAGCAATCGTCTCTGGTTCTGCAGTCAGGTTGTTCGGGTCAAACACCATCACCGTGTTGGTTTGCGATGAAGTGACAAAGGCCCGCTCTGGATTACCTGCAAAAACCACATCTGCCGGTTCATCTTCTGTTTGCAGTGTATGCACTACCACGCCGGCCGTAAGATCAACAATGCTGACCGAATCTGAAATATGGTTCACCACCCAGGCTTCAGTATTGCTGCGAGCGCGCACAGTGACCGGATCGAGCCCGACCGGAATCGCATCAGTGTTAACCGGTGTGCTGCCTTCAACCTGGAACACTTCCAGTTTCGCATCAGCAGTATTCACGGCAAGCAACAGACTGTTATTCGGAGTTAAGTCCAGCGGATGGACGTGGGGGCTCTCCCAGTTCTTAAACGTATCCGGCAATGCGGCTGCGATCTGTGGCTCACCAAAGTCACCGGCTTCGCGGCGATTGGTGTCCATATCGTGCGCTGAATAATGCAGATACTCGGGCCGTTCGTTGAAGTGATTGTCAAAAAAATTGTTGGCGCCTTCAACGTCAGTGATGGTGACGCCGTGATCCGAATCGCAACCAGTTAGAGCGAGTGCGAGTAACGCCAGGTTAACGGGTTTTTTCAGGGCAAACAGTCTGAGAAGGTTTTTGAATGAACTGTCAACGACGCTACGCAGCATTGGAGATTCCACACTACAAACAACTTGTGTCGGCGCTGCGGAGATAACTTTGAGAGCAGGCACACACTACTTGCCCGGTTCTGTCTTTGAAGTCAGCCGAGTTGCTATTCCTGCCGGTTGATCGATCGATGGTCAGTATAATTCGGTATATCGAGCAAACTTGGGAGTCTGCGCGGTAGAAGTCCGCGTAGCGAGAGTGTGACCGGTTGTGCCTGAAAATGATTTTATTTGAGAAGCATAGTTGTTCCTACGCGACGATAATAAAGGCATTTTCAGGTGCAATCCGGCGCACTCGCAGTAGCGGAGGTTCTGCCGCGCAGGCTCCTAGGATCTGCAATTGTTGTGTACACAATGATCAACTTGACCAGTCCACTAGCGTTAGTCGTTTAGTCAATAAGGCTTCGATTTGCTGTAAGGCATCACCTGCTGTCGACGATACTGTCGACAACAGGCGTCATGGGTAGTGACGGTCAATACGTCTGTATTTAACCGCGTGCTGCTTTAACCATATCTGCACCCTTTTCGGCAACCATATAGGTAGGTGCGTTGGTATTGCCGGTGGGCACGACGGGCATGATTGACGCGTCGATCACTCGTAACCCTTCTATACCATGCACGCGGAGCTCGTGATCTACCACAGACATTTCATCGCGACCCATTTTGCAGGTACCGACCTGATGGTGATAAGACTGTAGCGAGTTGCGCGCGTAGTCGGCCAGGTCTTCGTCTGATTGCACATCAGACCCCGGGTAGATCTCACGTGTGGTGATCTTTGCCAGCGCCGGTTGCTTTGCAATTTCACGCATCATCTTGATGTTGGTAACAAGCGTCTGCACGTCGTAGTCGGTCTCAAGCAGGTTCGGATCAAGTGCTGGTGGATCATCAAGGTCAGGGCCGGTCAGACGCAGTTCTCCGCGACTGGTTGGGCTCACGCCGCCGGCGCACAGCGTATAGGCCGACGGTGTTACCGGCTCTTGTGTGTCAGCGGTATAGAGTGGTACATGGAAGAACAGCGGCTGCATATCAGGTGCGGGCAAGCGCGGGTCGGAGCGCATAAATGCCTGTGCATGTAGTGGAATGACGGCCATGTTTGATGGGGGAGGGACGTCGCCTTCATAGATCACCGGTGCCAGTGAATGGTCGTGCAGGTTTTTGCCGACGCCTGGCAGCTCGTGTTTCACTTCAATGCCAAACTCTTCCAGTTGCGCCCGTTCACCAATGCCGGACAGCATCAGCATCTTCGGGCTTTCGATCGTACCGCCCGAGAGAATCACTTCTCTGTTGGCAGTGACGGTGCGAGTTTCACCTTCCTGCACATAGGTGACACCCGTTACGCGTTTGCCATCGAGTTCAACATTTTTAACGCGCGCGTTAGTAAGCAAACTCAGGTTGGGTCGCTCCAGTGCCGGGCGCAGAAAAGCTACCGCACTTGAGTGACGTTTACCGTCTTTGGTGTTCATCTGTGCGAAGTTAACGCCTTCGCTGTCAGCGCCGTTGTAGTCTTCGTTAAACGGGTAGCCGGCTTCGAGTGCTGCATCAACAATGCTTTGCGTGGTGGGATGGATTTCGTAGTTGGTTGTCACATGTAACGGTCCGCCAACGCCGTGATACTCGTTTTCTCCGCCCTCGAAATCTTCAGATTTTTTGAAGTAGGGCAGTACGCTTTCGTAATCCCAGCCCGGGTTACCCATGTATGCCCAGTTGTCATAGTCAGTGGCGTGCCCGCGCACATACAACATGCCATTGATTGATCCGGAACCACCGACAACGCGACCGCGTGGCCAGTGTATTTTGCGACCATTGCAGTGTTTCTGAGGTTCGGTGAAGTAGGCGTAGTCGTATTCAGTATTCCAGTTTTCCAGCAATAACAGCGGTGTTTCGATGGTTTTAACGCCTTCTTCGGGACCGCCTGCTTCGATCAGCAGTACGCTGACATCTTCATCTTCCGTTAGCCTGGCCGCGAGTACACAACCGGCTGATCCGGCGCCGCAGATGATGTAGTCAAAGTTGCCGGTTTGTGCGGCTGCAGTATTTACGGACGCCCCATAAATGCCGGGCCCGACCACAAGCACGCCTGAAGCAAGCCCGGTCTTTTTCAGGAATTCTCTGCGATTCATCTTTGCTGTCATTTTTTCCTCCCGTTAAGGCCGCTGTGGCATCCGCATCGGTTGCGATCACATCGGTATCAGACAATGCTGACGTTACCGATGTTGCAATCGTGGCGTTAAGGTAAGTCCACTGGCGGCCGGATTTTGCACATCCAGCGATGCAATAGAAGAGGGTGCGCGATGGCCGTGGCAAGTGTCTATGCAGCAGGCGTCAAGTTTGTTTGCGTGCGGCGTCAGCGTGCCCGGGTGTGTGGCCAAACCGTTTGCGATAAGCGCGATAAAAAGTCGATAGATCGCTGAACCCGGTATTGAAGGCAACTTCAGTAATGGTTCGCACGGAATTGCTCTGAATAGCTTCATTGGCAGCGTTGACCCGAAAGCGTTGCAGCCGCTCGTGAGGTGTTTCTCCGATCACTTGAAACGCGCGCTGCAATCGCCGCAACGAGACGCCGACGCTGTCAGCAAGGTTTCGTGTTTTGAAGTCAGGGCTTTGGTAGTGCTCGGCGATCATTGATACGGCCCGGCTCACCAGTTGTCGATCGGCATTAGGTGTGTGGCCATCACCCAGCGCTCGTTCAGTCAGCAGCGCGCCAAAAACGCTGTAAAAAGCCTCGACGGTGTGCAACTGTCCGTTTGATCTGGTGTTTGTCAGCAGTTTGGCCAGCAGTGCCTTCATTGCAATCGCAAGCGGGTCTGTGGCTGAGATATCCAACCCGCCGTAAATGCGTTTGCCAAAGCGGTGCAGCATTTCTTCGCGCGGCAAGTGCACTGAGAGTTGCAATGAATATTGTCCCTCATAGATAAACGTGCTTGATCGTGCAGCGTCGACGACAAACATATCGCCCGGGTCAACGTGGATGGATACATCGCCCTGACTTAAAAGCGCGCGACCCTGTTGCTGCACAATGAGAAAAAAATGCTCGCCGGGGTCACTCCTGATATCGCCGCGCCCGCGATGGACGCGGTCCGCATTTAAGCCGACATGGGCGAGGTCAAGCCCGCCGATCGATTCGATGGACAGATGAGCCTGTAACTCATCTCGATTTGCCGCAGCCGGCTCTACGTTGAACGCGCCGCACACTGATCGCAGGTCGCTGCGAAACGCATCGACCGGGTAGCGCGCCGGTTGGATCTCAAGCTTCGACGATGCCATGTCTTACCTCAATTCCGTTCTGACCCAAGTACTCAAGGGTACCAAAAGGACCGGAAACTCTCTCGTATGTGTAGGTTTCGCGTTGCATAGATTAATTGACCGACCGTTCGGTCTGTTTTAGGATAACGCCGAACATGCGGTTGTGCAACGAGGAAAAACGAGGATTAGCACATGCAGGATCTAACACCAGAGCGCGGCAGTTTAGAGCCCATCGAAATAGCATCGATTGACGAAATCCGCGCGTTGCAGCTAAAACGCATGCAATGGTCGTTGCAGCACGCTTACGACAACGTGCCGATGTATCGACAGCGCTTTGATGAAAACGGCGTACACCCCGATGATCTGCGCACGCTTGGTGACCTCGCCAAATTCCCTTTTACAAACAAGAGCGATTTACGCGATCAGTATCCGTTCGGTCTGTTTGCTGTGCCGCAGGAACAGATAAGCCGCATCCATGCCTCTTCCGGCACCACTGGCAAACCGACCGTTGTTGGTTACACGAAAGGTGATGTGGAGATGTGGGCCAACATGGTTGCACGGTCTATGCGCGCCAGTGGCACACGGCCTGGAGACATGGTGCACGTGGCCTATGGCTATGGTCTTTTTACCGGCGGCCTGGGCGCGCACTATGGCGCGGAAGCGCTCGGCTGCACAGTCGTTCCGGTTTCGGGTGGTATGACCGAACGTCAGGTGACGTTAATTGAAGACTTCAAGCCAAAGACCATCATGGTTACCCCTTCTTACATGCTCAACATCCTCGATCAATATAAAAGCGCTGGTCTGGATCCGCGGGAGTCTTCGCTTACGGTTGGTATATTCGGCGCCGAGCCCTGGACTAATACCATGCGTGCGGAAGTCGAAGAGGCTTTCGATATGCACGCCGTGGATATCTATGGTTTGTCCGAGATCATGGGGCCGGGTGTCGCCAACGAATGTGTTGAAACAAAAGATGGACTGCACGTGTGGGAAGATCACTTCTATCCGGAGATTATTAACCCCGAGACCGGAGAGGTAGTGCCTGACGGCGAGATGGGAGAGCTGGTCTTTACAACGCTTACTAAAGAAGGTCTGCCGATGGTCCGTTACCGCACCAGAGATCTCACCCGGCTGTTACCCGGTACCGCGCGTACCATGCGCCGCATTGAAAAGATCACCGGGCGCTCGGATGACATGATTATCCTGCGTGGCGTCAATGTATTTCCTTCGCAGATCGAAGAGCAAGTGCTTAAAACACCGGGGCTCGCCCCTCACTTTCAGATTGAATTAGAGCGACAGGATCGAATGGATGCGATGACGGTGCTGGTCGAGACAACACCTGAAGCGACTGACAATAGCAACACGGCAGAGATTGCAAAGCAGCTGACTGAGCGTATTAAACAGACAGTTGGCGTGACCACTCATATCAGCGTAGGTCAACCCGGGTCAGTCCCGCGAAGCCAGGGTAAAGCGCAGCGTGTTATCGATAAACGACAAGCGGAATAAGTAATGGCGAGGCGTCAGGCGAAAGATCACGATGACAAACGTAAAACCATGCTGTCGGCTGCGGCTCGGGTATTTGCAAGTCGCGGGATAGTTGGCGCGTCGATGAATGAGGTGGCGAGTTCCTGCGGTATCTCGAAGGCAAACATCTATCACTATTACACTGGTAAGACCGATCTGGTGTTCGACATTCTCAACAACTATCTCGGTACACTACGCGATCGAATTTGCAGCCTCGATCTTTCTGAATATTCGGCACCGGAACAGCTGCATGCACTGACCAAAGCGTTCCTGCTGGCTTACGAAGGCATGGATAACGAGCACAGAATTCAAACCGAGGGCATCGCTCTGTTAAAGCCGGAGCAGCAAAAAGTGCTGAAGGGCTACCAGAAGGAAATGGTGGCGGTGATGGCTGGCACCGTTCGAGACTGTGCGCCGGACCTGCTGAATAACGATGACACGAAATGCCGACAGGTTACGATGTCGGTGTTCGGTATGCTCAACTGGTTCTATATGTGGCAGCCCAACGCAACTCAGGCACAACGTATTGATTATGCCGCAACGATAGCCGAGCTGACGTTAAACGGCATTCAGGGTTCAGCCCCCGCGTTGGACGCCAAACGCAAAAACTAACCCGCACCGTTTGCGCACAACACCGTTTGCTGCGCACCGGTAATTTGGGGTGGACGTAACCGAACCTGCGCTGCGTTCTCTGGTCAAAACCAGAATCAAGCGGTTGCGCAGAAAAGGAAGTATCCACATTGTGAATGCGAATACTCGTTGTTACATAGCCTGCCTGTTGTTTACGTACATCGCCACAGGGTGCGCGGCAGCAGGTGGTCAGCCCGGGTTTCAGTCTGGAGTTCAGTCTTCCGGTGTTAAGTCTTCGGAGGTTAGAACCACTGCGGTTGTGCCAAACCCTGCGATAGAGCTGCCGGAGCTGGTGACCATAGAGGCAGGAACATTCATAAAAGGGTCAGATCAGCGTGAGCGGGAAATCGCATACCAGCTTGATGAAAAAGCCTATGGGCACCAGCTAACGCGCGAAAGGAAATGGTATGACTCTGAACCCGATCGACAAACGGCAACAACCGATCGCTTTGATATCAGTGTGCATCTGGTCACCAACGCCCAATACGCCGAGTTTATCAGTCAAACCAGTCATCCAACGCCTTACGTAGATGCGTCCACGTGGCAATCCTACGGCCTTGTGCATCCTTATAGCCGCGTAAAGAAATTCCTCTGGCGCAACGGACAACCGCCGGCCGGGCGCGAAAACCATCCGGTGGTTCTGGTCAATTATGCCGATGCAAAAGCCTACGCAGATTGGCTGTCGATCAATACGGGGGAAAACTGGCGTCTTCCGGATATTGATGAATGGGAGCGGGCGGCACGCGGCGACAATGGCAGGATGTTTCCGTGGGGAGAAGCCTATTCACCCGCTTTATTAAATAGTCATGACAATGGTCCGTTTGACACGCTACCTGTTGGCAGTTTCGAAGCCGATATCAGTCCGCATGGACTGTACGATGCAGCAGGACAGGTTTTCGAGTGGATGTTAAGTGATAACACGCAGCAGCGGTCCTGGGTTAAAGGCGGCTCATGGGATGACAAAGGTTGTGGCGTCTGCAGGCCGGCGGCCCGACACTCAAGACCCAAAAACCTCAAACATATTTTAATCGGCTTCAGGTTGGTGCGAGACGCAGGCTAATCGGTCAGGTAGTGAGAGATATCACATCACAGGTCACACACTCTCACGCTGAATTCTATCGCGCGGACTGCTTGTGGACGCTCTTGCATAGAGTTATCAGAATCACCGGAATTGTGTCAGAATTTGATACTGGCGTGAGCGTGATGGTAAGTATCCAGATAAGAACCTGTGAAAAAAAATTCAGAAACAGAGATGGCGTCTGCTCGCGTCGCGATAGGTGTTAAGCCGTCATCAGCCGGGGTAATCGCGGCGGCCGACGACACACGCAAGGGCGTGCAGTCGGTCGATCAGGCGTTTGCGCTGCTGCGGGTGCTGGAAGAGGCGAATCGTGCACTGGCGGTCAAGGAAATCAGTGAATTAAGCGGAATGCCATCACCGAAGACACATCATTATCTCGTCTCGCTGGTGCGTACCGGCGTTGTACGACAAACATCAGAAGGCAGGTATGAACTCGGTGTATTTGCGTTGCAACTTGGGCTTTCCGCCTTGCGCAAACTCGACCCTGTCGAACGCAGCGCCGAGAAAGCCCGTCAACTGCGCGATGCGTCAGAAGAGTCGGTTTTTATCACGATTTGGGGAAGCCACGGACCCACAATCATCCGTTACTTTGAAGGCTATCGGCCCGTCACGGTCGAAGTGCGGGCAGGGCTTGTTTTGCCACTGGTAACATCGGCGACCGGCAGAGTGTTTCTGACATGGGGAAATGCGGCGACTGTATCCACCGTACTCGACGCAGAAGTTATACCAGCCGAACTATGTGTCGACACCATTCGCGAACGAACTCTCAGTGACGGTCTAGGCAGCGTCGAGGGCGAACTTCTGCCTAGGGTCGCATCGCTCAGCGCACCGGTATTTGATCGGGACGGACGCCTGTCGCTGGCACTAACAACACTCGGCTGGATCGGTGAGTTCGATACCGATCTAAAAGGCGACACCGCACAGTCACTGTTGCGGCATGCCGGTGAGTTGTCTGCAGAGCTGGGCTTTTGCCGAGAGCAATAACTGACCCTGTCGACGACAGGTTGTTTTAACGTCCATTTAACACGCTCTGGAGTAGTATCCGGACAACCAATACCTGCAGGCAAGTCACTATGACATTATTAAAAAGCTGGGTAAACACAGCCAATTCACCTGATGCTGATTTTCCGCTTAACAATCTTCCGTATGGTGTCTTCTCGGTTGATGGTGGTGAGCGACGTGCGGGTGTTGCGATAGGTGATCAGATACTTGATGTTGCCGCCGTTGCAGATGCACTACCCATCGATGCTTCAATACTGCAGGATCCACGTGGCTGGAACGGCGTGATGGAAGCGGGTCGCGAAACCTGGGCTGCGCTGCGAGAGAGCTTGCGGCAACTGCTGGCAGAAGGCTCAACACCTCGCACGAGTGCACTGATACCTATGGCTTCCGCCACATTGCATCTTCCGTTTACCGTATCCGAGTTCACGGATTTTTATGCCGGTCGTCACCACGCCACCAATGTTGGCACCATGTTCCGTGGAGCTGAGAATGCGCTGCCACCGAACTGGCTGCACATACCGATTGGCTATAACGGTCGTGCGTCATCAGTAGTAGTCTCAGGTACAGACGTTCGTCGGCCCTGGGGGCAGCTCAAGGGACCGGATCAGGACGCACCGATCTGGGCTCTATCAAAACGCTTTGATATAGAACTGGAGATGGGGGCTATTGTCGGTACCGCATCCCGTGGTCCGATCACGGTAGATGAGGCCGATGCTAATATCTTCGGTTATGTTTTACTGAACGACTGGTCAGCCCGCGATATACAAGCGTGGGAATATCAACCGCTTGGTCCTTTTCAGGCAAAGGCCACCGCGACAACAATCAGCCCCTGGATTGTAACTGCTGCAGCGCTTGATCCTTTTCGCTGTAAGACGCCTGCGCGTGCAGTAGAACTATTACCTCACCTGCGTGATACCGGGCCAATGCTCTATGATATTCAACTTGGTGTATCTCTTAACGATATGCGTATTGTTAATACCAACTATCGCGAGATGTATTACTCCGCCGCTCAGCAGCTTGCGCACCATACCACGTCAGGTTGTCCCATGCGGGTAGGGGACTTAATAGGTTCAGGCACAATCTCCGGACCCGAACGCGATCAACGTGGTTCGTTACTGGAGCTAAGCTGGGGAGGCAAAGAGCCATTATCATTACCCAATGGTGAAACCCGTACCTTTATTGAAGATGGCGATACACTCAGTCTGCATGGAATGGCTGTGGGGGATGGTTACAATATTGGCTTTGGTGAATCTGCAGGCACCGTGTTGCCGGCGCTCAGCGATCCGTTTGGCCGCTAGGCAACTGCGGCATCGCAACTATTGACCGAACTGATTAAGATCAATAGTCAGTCTGCTTCGATGACCGGTTTAATTGCTGCAGGGTCCATCCGTTCCAGGTAGAAATAAACGTTCTCATTGGGCACAACATAGTGTGTTGCTATTCCATCCTTCATAACGACCATTCCACCTGTGCGTATATCCAGTTGTCACTAATTACGCAGTCCGGGGCACCTAATATTGCCGTAGCTGACTCATTGACAGCCACTGGGGCAATGGCTTCTGAAAACCGCCTGCGACGAAGTAGGCAAATGGAACACCAGTCGAACATCAAGCATTGCGTTGTCGGTCAACGCGTCTCCTGTTGAGCTGGAACAGCAGGATTTTGTGTCTTCGGCAAAGAGCGTATTGCAAGAAAGCGGGTTTGAAGCCTCGCTTCTGGAGTTTGAGGTTACCGAGTCAGTGTTTATGCACAGATTCGGGATCGTTACCAAGTGCCTTCAGGAATTGCGAGATATTGGCATCAGTGTTTCTATTGATGATTTTGGTACCGGTTATTCTTCACTCAGCTATCTGCAAAAACTCCTGGTCGATACCCTGAAAATAGACAAATCATTTGTGGATCAACTCGATGTGGCGAATGAAGCGGGGGTATCGGGTGATGAGTCTATTGTCTCGACCATTGTCAGTTTAGCCAATACGCTTGGCTTGAAGACTGTGGCAGAGGGAATCGAGACAGAGCGACAAGCGAGTGTTTTACAGCAGATCGGGACTGATATGGGGCAGGGATACTTTTTCAGTCGTCCAATGGATCGTAAAACGATCGAGAAATACCTCGCGGTGAATTAGCGGTCGCTTTGGGCCCCATGATGAACGCGTATTAGCCAGTGGCTGCGTGCCGAGCCGACTGATTCCCTCTGCGCGCGTTGGGTGTGCGCTTTGGTCTGCGTTTTTTACCTGTAGCTGCCGTTGTTCGATCAGCGGCTTTTGCTGTTGTTGCTCTTTTCTTTTTAGGTTTTTTTCGGGCTGGTTGTGCCGGCGTTGACGGTGTATTGGGTACTACGTGATCTGGCTCGTACCCCTCGATCTCCGCGCGTTTGATAGCCTTGCCGGTGAGTTTTTCTATATCGCGGAGTTGATTGACTTCATCAGCGCTAACAAGTGAGATCGCATCACCAGTCGATCCCGCACGTCCGGTTCTGCCGATGCGGTGGACGTAGTCTTCCGGAACCTGTGGCAGATCGTAGTTAACCACGTGTGGTAGTTCATCAATGTCGATGCCACGTGCGGCAATATCTGTTGCGACCAGTGCCTGTAGCTCGCCCTGCTTAAACTCCGCCAGCGCTTTGGTTCGAGCGCCCTGGCTCTTGTTACCATGAATGGCAGCGGCGTGAATATTCGCTGATGTCAGTTGCTTTGCGAGTCGATTGGCACCGTGCTTGGTGCGGACAAATATCAAGACCTGATCCCAGCTATTTGATTTGACCAGGTGCTTCAGCAAAGCAGTCTTTCTGGATTTATCGACCGGGTAGATTGTCTGCGAAACTGTTTTGGCAGTTGAGTTCTTGGGAGTTACCGATACTTCTTTGGGGTGTTTTAAAAACTGTTTGGCGAGCTTTCTGATATCGTTTGAAAATGTGGCTGAGAACATCAGCGTCTGACGTTTTTCAGGTAACATTTTCAGAATTCGTTTTATGTCGTGTATGAAGCCCATGTCGAGCATGCGGTCGGCTTCGTCAAGTACCAATACTTCAAGCTGATTAAAACGAATGGCGTTCTGGTTGTGAAGGTCGATCAGCCTGCCCGGTGTGGCGACCAGCAGGTCTGTGCCTTTCCGCAGCCGCATCATTTGCGGGTTTATCTTCACGCCACCAAAAACGACGTCGGCACGCAATGGCAGGTACTTCCCGTATTGCTCAATGTTGTCATATACCTGAGCCGCCAGTTCGCGAGTCGGGGTGAGTATCAGGGCTCGCACCTGATTGGCCTTGACGGCCTTGCCATTGCTCAGGCGATGCAACGTCGGCAAGGTGAAGCCTGCGGTTTTGCCGGTGCCGGTTTGTGCCGCTGCCATGAGGTCATGCCCCTTCAATACCAACGGTATTGCCTGCTGCTGTATCGGCGAGGGGGTGCTGTAGCCTTGTTCGTTGACGGCCTTTTGGATCGATTCGTTTAAATCGAGCGAGTCAAAGCTCATAGTTCAAATACTGTGTCGTTGCCAGAGTGGGGAATGAGTAAATGGTGGCGGGTGTGCTGGCGCTCGTACCGCTGGTGTAGTTATGCCAGCTAGTGGGTTGTCCCGAGTGTGTTCAAATTTATTTGGGACGACTCATAAGGTGCGCCGTGTCTTATAGCAGGTTTGGCACTGGAGCGTCGGTTTTATTGTTCTGAATAACGCGCCAGTCGGGATTCTCGGTAGTGCTTGCTGGTAATTCTGCTCGTCGGAGTCTCCTCCACACGGGCCAATCGCAAGGCCCCGGAGTCACACTGTTTCAGCGCTTCTTACAACAAACTTGCACATTTCAAACCGATAATTTTCATGACCGGTCAATACACACCGCCTTTTCACTGAATCGAGTCTACAGCCATGAAAAATTATCAACTCTCTCGTATGGATATTCTTGCCCTGCTGGTATTTGCCGTACCGGTTACGGGGAGCGCGCAGCAGTCAGGCCAGCGAGGTGGGCCGCCACAGGAGGCATTTGAGGCCTGCGCCAGCCTGGCCGAGGGTGCCGCCTGCAGTTTTACCTCACGACGCGGCGACATGACGGGTATGTGCATGACCGGGCCTCGTGGCGAGGCGCAACTTGCCTGTGCACCGGAGGGCAGACGCGGCGGAAAGGCGCGGAGTTAAGTTAGTCCGGAGGTTACCGGGTTGCAATTGCCGTTGAGCAGGTTGCACCCGGTGCGCCGCGTTATGTGCGATCGCCCAGCCTGTTTAATGATGTTGAGCGTGGTCGACATGTAGTTATCGCTTAGAGTTTATTTATCAACCGTAGTGCGATACTGCTTTGGAGAAATACCCTGGCTCGACTTAAAGGTACGGCTAAAGAATGCAGCGTCGCGGAAGCCGCAGCGATTTGCGATTTCCGAAATGGTGAGCCCTGTGTATTCCAGTAGCCGCCTGGCTTCAAGCATACGGCGTTGCCGCACCAGGTCGTTGGGTGGTGAGCCGAGCTCGGCTTTGCAGATGCGGGTCAGATGTGGTGCGGATATGCCCACGCGCTCAGCATAGTCTGACACTGCCCAGGGCAGCGCAAAGTGATCTTCCAGCAGGGTACAGAATTTCTCTGCCATGAGATCGTGGCGCCCTTGTCGGATGCTGGTGCCGGCAGGGCGCAACACATTGTTGTCGCGGAGGTCTCCCAGCAGGTACAGGGTGATGAGGTCTATCAGCGATGTCAGGATATCTGTTTTATTAAAGGCCACACTCCGATACGCCTCTCGTAACTGATCGATCAGCGTCACCACATTGTTAAAGTTGTTCGATTGTTGTTTAGAAAATATGGTGTTTGCCTCTGCCCCAAACATGGCGAAACTCTGCTGCACAGCCGGCGGCATTTCGTTTAGGCGGATACTGACCACATCGCCGATCACGTCTTCGGCAAAGCGAAATCCGTGCGGCACACCAGGGGGGACAACCAGAATTGTCTGGTCGGTGCTGGTGAGTTCAATGTCGCCAACACGCAGGTACACAGCCGGTGAGCTAAACAAAAAAATTTGCGCAAGCCGACGATGGCGGTGGAGTCGGATAGTCCAATCATGCTTGCTGCTGCGTTCTTTGATAGTTTCGTGATGAACCGGACCTGGCAGCCCGCCAGCCAGTAAATCGCCGTAAAGTTCGTAGCTGGGGATGCGTATTGGCATCGGCTCAGTTGCGGGTTCGGATGGGGTAACAGCCAAATGATCGAATAGTGCAATTATTTGAATGCTCTGTCCATTCAAATTTCTCCCGGTTTGCCTATGCTGTAGTTAACTAAGCGAGTGGGTATAGCAGCCCGGCGGGCGCGGTCGGAGTCACATCCTGCCCAGTGAGGGGTGTGGCACGATTTTTCGAGGCGATATGTGCGGACCGGCTTCTGGCCGCAATCGCACTGACCTCTGCCTTTGGCCTTTGATGACCGAGTTCCCAGACTGACAGCCGTGACTAAATCGTTCAAAACCCAGGTTTGCATCATTGGCTCCGGCCCGAGTGGCCTGCTGCTGGCACAACTGTTGGCTCAGGCTGGTGTCGAGTCGATTGTGATTGATCGGAAAGACCGGGCTTATATTGAAGGCCGGGTCCGCGCCGGGGTGCTTGAACAGGGTTCAGTGAAGGCGCTGGAAGAGGCGGGCGTTGCTGAACGACTGCACCGCGAGGGCCTGCCGCACGACGGTTTTGATCTGGCTTTCGACGGGGCCCGGCACCGAATTGATCTGGCGGGGCTAACCGGAAAGTCGGTAATGGTGTACGGACAGACGGAAGTCACCAAAGATCTGTTCGATGCACGCTTTGCCGGCGACCAGCAGTTTTTCTTTAACGTCGAAGATGTGATGCCATGTGAGTTGTTGACTGACAGGCCATCGGTGCGCTTTACACTCGATGGCGAAGATCATGTCATTAGCTGCGATTACATCGCAGGTTGCGATGGGTACCATGGTGTGTCGCGTGCGGCCATTCCCGCTGATGTACTGCGAACGTTTGAACGCGTTTATCCGTTCGGCTGGCTCGGGGTGTTGGTGGATCAGCCACCCGTCAGTGAAGAGCTTATCTACGCCAATCATGAACGCGGCTTTGCGCTGGCATCCATGCGCTCACAGACACGCAGCCGCTACTACATTCAGTGTGATATCAATGATGATGTCAGTGCCTGGCCCGATGCGCGTTTCTGGTCTGAGTTTGCGGTACGCCTGGGTGCAGATACCGCTGCAAGTCTGCAAACCGGTGATTCATTCGAGAAGTCGATAGCACCGTTGCGATCCTTCGTCGCCGAGCCAATGCGGTACGGTCAATTGTTTTTGGCCGGTGACGCCGCGCACATCGTGCCTCCCACCGGCGCCAAGGGGTTGAATCTGGCGGTAGCTGATGTGCGATTATTGTCGCGCGCGCTGATTGAATACTATCGGGCAAACAATCCGGCCTACATAGAGAGTTACTCTGTGACCGTGCTGAATCGGGTTTGGAAGGTTGAACGATTTTCGTGGCAACTGTCTCAGCTGATGCATCAGTTCCCGGATAACTCTCCGTTTGAAAAACGCATGCAGCGCGCAGAATTTGATTACATCGCGTCATCGGAGGCGGCGTCGAGGGCAATCGCGGAAAACTACGTCGGATTGCCGCTCGAATAGTATACTGGCAGGCCTCCGGTATTTGAAATGGCAACTCCATGAGCCAACCAGAAAGTTACGACGATATTCCCGGAACGATTGTTTTTGACAGCCAGCAGGCAGCGCGTGGTTATCATCTCAATCAGTTTTGCATTAGCCTGCGCCTGCAGGAAAACCGCGATGAGTTTCGAGCGGATCCGGAATCGTATATCGATCAGTACCCGATGACTAAAGAACAGCGCAGTGCCGCACTCAATCAGGAGTGGACGCTGTTGCTGGAGCTGGGTGGCAACATCTACTACACCTCCAAGCTTGCGGCCTTCCACGGTATTAACTTTCAAGAGCTGGCGGGTCTAATGACCGGTATGGGGTCAGAGGCCTATCGAGCCATGATGGTCGGTGGTGGCCGGTCGATTGAAGGCAACCGCTACAAGTCAGAGTGGGAGGACTAGGCATGGCATATATATCTTCGGGAGTAGCATGCTCTCACGTTCCGGCACTCGGCATTGCGTCTGACAAAGGCATCACTGGCGACGACTACTATGGCCCGATCTTTAAGGGCTTTGAGTACTCAAAAGAATGGATGGCTGAGGAAAAGCCCGACGTAATTTTTCTGGTCTACAACGATCACTGCACGGCGTTTGATGCCACTGTCATTCCAACTTTTGCACTCGGTTGTGCCACCGAATACAAGCCAGCCGATGAAGGCTGGGGACCGCGGCCGGTACCAGTCGTAAAAGGGCACCAGGCACTTTCAGCGCACATTGCGCAGTCGCTGGTACTCGATATGTTTGACATAACGGTGATCAATCAGATGGAAGTGGATCACGGGCTTACCGTGCCGCTGACGATGATGTTTGGCAAACCGCAGGAATGGCCGTGTCCGGTTGTGCCTCTGGCGGTCAACGTGGTGCAGTATCCGGCGCCACTGGGTGTGCGCTGCTATGCGCTGGGCAAGGCAATCCGCAAGGCTATCGAATCCTTCCCTGAAGATTTAAAGGTATGCGTTTTTGGCACTGGCGGTATGAGCCATCAACTACAGCACCAGCGCGCCGGGCTGATAAACTCGGCGTGGGATGCACGCTTTATGGATCTGTTGGTAAATGACCCGGAGCAGGGCTCACAGATTGAACATATCGAATACCTGCGCGAGGCGGGCTCAGAGGGTATCGAACTTGTGATGTGGTATGTGATGCGGGGTGCGTTGAATGACAAGGTTGAGGAAAAGCATCGCTTTTACCATGTGCCCGCGTCCAACACCGCTGTTGGACACCTCATTCTGGAGAATAGATAACGATGATAAAAATTGGTGTGGCAGGTGCCTATGGTGCATTCGGACTGAAGCATCTCGATGCGCTGGCAAATATAAAAGAAGCAGAGGTCACGGCAGTGTTTGGCCCCAACAAAGACAAAATCGAAGCGCTGGCGTCTGAGCGCAAAATTGCGGCTGCCTGTTCAAGCTATGACGAGTTTCTCGACCATGATGTCGATGCGGTGATTCTGTCAACGCCAACACAGCTGCACTGTGCGCAGTCCGTCCAGGCGCTGCAGGCTGGTAAACACACCTTTGCTGAAATTCCAATGGCTGACAGCCTGGCCGATGCAGAGAAAATGGATGCAGCGCAAAAGGCAGCCGGACTGGTGGGGATGGTAGGGCACGTGCGTCGCTTTAATCCGTCGCACCAATGGGTTAAGCAGCGTATTGATGCAGGTGAATTCTCCATACAGCAAATGGATGCCCAGACTTACTTCTTCCGCCGCACCAACACCAATGCCAAAGGCGAGCCGCGCAGCTGGACAGATCATCTGCTGTGGCATCACGCCTGCCACACCATTGATCTTTTTATGTATCAAACCGGTGAAGTGCCAAACGAGGTGTTCGGTCTGCAGGGGCCGGCACATCCGGACCTTGGTATCGCCATGGATATGACCATCGGTATGAAAACGCCGAGTGGTAAACTGTGCACGCTGTCGCTGTCGTTTAACAACGACGGGCCACTGGGTTCGTTTTTTCGCTACATCGGTGACACGGGAACCTATATTGCCCGCTATGATGATTTGGTAGATGGCCGGGAAGAGCCGATCGATCTATCCGGTGTTGCAGTATCCAACAACGGCATTGAGTTGATCGATCGGGAGTTTATCGGCTCCATACTGGAGGGGCGTGAGCCCAACTCCAGTTTTGCTCAGGGTCTCGCTGCCATGCAGGTGATGCAGAAGCTTGAAGACCAGATGGGTGTGCTTAAGGTATAAACCTGTCGGGTTAGCAGCAGCTTACAAACTACAAAAGTCCTCGATGTATCCGGTGTAGCTTTGATACACCGGATGAGCAACTGGTGAGTTATACAGCCGGCTGCTCAATACGGTGTCGCATGACAGGCTACCTTTGATGAGTTGTGCCAGTGACGCCACTGCCGTTGCCGCTTTTATTTCATCCGCCCCCTGATTCAGCATTGACTCAATGGAACGCGTGACCGAGACGCTTTGAGGCTCTCCGCTTTCATCTTTGTAGCTGATGTCGAGACGCAGCTCCTGATCATTGGTGAGCGACGCCGTGCCACTAAACAATTCCAGAAAGAACTGACTGCTGTTGTAGGAAAAGTTGATGGTTCTGACATCAGAAGCATCGGTCGAGATATCCTCTGCAAACGACTGCAACTGATCAAGCGCTTGTGGATAGGTCAGTTGAAAGCGCACATCTCTGGCCGCCGGATTCAAAAAGCGGCTGAAGCCATCTGTGAAAATGCGGCGTGCATCTGACGGTGTGATCATTGCGCTGTAGCTGCCTTTGCCGGCTTCAGTGACCTGATTCAGTACCGCATCATTAAACGACTCGCCAACACCAATACCTGAAAAGTAAATGCCTTCCAGGCCGTTGATCACTGTTGGCGCCGCGATCTGGTCCGGGTCGAGTTCGCCGGTGTTAACAAAGGCGTCGGTTAACATAATGACCCGGTTGGCTTTGGCGGGTTCATACGTTCGGTTAGCAACCTCGTAGGCGAGCGTTACACCGGTGCCGATATTTGTGCTGCCGCGTGTGTTAAAACTGTTGATTAGCGTATTGAGGTTTCCGTCCTCGAAACGGTGTGCCTCTATCGCAATTTCCGCGTCGGTGGAGAAGGTGACGATATTGATGATGTCCCCTGCCTTGAGTGACTGCTGCATTTCAACCAGTCCAATCTTGGCGACATCCAGTAGTGTATCGACACCGGCTATTCGTTCATTGGCGTAGTAAGAGTCCATTGATCCGGACAGATCAAGTAACAGAGTTAGCACCACGTTTCTGCGTTCCTGCAATGATTGTGTTGGGGAGCTGATCTCGACACCGAGGCCATAGACATCGTCTAATGGAGCGGTTTTTAGTGGAATATCGCCATTTTGTGACAACAACATACCCATAGACACAGAGAATACACCGGCGCTCATCGGTGCAAACCCGCCGAAATCCTCTGCATTTAAAAATTCATAGGGGCGCCCCAGTGACGGGTCTGGTTTTACGCCGTTGTCGAGTGCGGTCAGGGCAAGGTCACGGGCTGCGGTGCTGGCGGATTCGTCGTACGAAAAGAAGAAGCTGGTGGCCTCATTGTCTATGTCCGGTCCATTGGTTTCAGGAATGGTGTCTGCAATCTGTGGGCTTTGCCTAACGGTACTGCTATTTGACTGTGGGAACGACCCACCGCTGCCTGTGCCGTCTCCGCACCCGACGAGCATCAGCAACGCGGCGCTCGTGAAAATCACGGGAAGCTTATACATATGCCTGTACTCCGTTTTATCTGCTTAAATCGAAAATAGTGTGTGCAGTGAATTACATGCTCTGTTCGTCTGTCACTGCGCGGGGCGCTTTGTATCGCGCCATCAGGGTTTAAATGATAGGGGGCGTTTGGTTATAGCAGGTGTAGAAATAGACTACCCGTGAATCAGAATACTGCTGCTGACGGGGTATTAGTCCGCACAGATTCTGCACCCGGTCACAAAATGATGCGAATTCGACTGGGCACGGGCTGGTGCTACTGAGTTAACAGCACCGGTCCAACGGTGTCGAAACGTACGCTGACGGCAGTGCCCTCGGGCAGTTGCTGATCAGTCGCTTCGCTAGTGCAAAACAATAAACCTCTGTCGGTAGTGACCTTGTATTCAATGCGGTCGCCGACATAGGTGGCCTTGTCGATGGTTCCGGCCAGCGCGTTGGTGGAGTTTGCATCAGCCGGCTCAATGAAAATTCGATTAGGGCGCACGGCGAGCCTGGCCGGTCCCGTCGCAAGGCCGCGGCAATTGAGGGTTAGCGTAATGTCGCCGACCTCAACCGTTGCCATGCCCGCATCGACCGCACGGATATGCGCATCGATGATATTCGCCTCGCCGATGAAGTCAGCCACAAATTCACTGGCGGGCTGTTCGTAAAGATCACGCGGGCTGCCAACCTGTGCGATGACAGCATTCTTCATAACAATAATACGGTCAGATACCGCCAGTGCTTCTTCCTGATCGTGCGTGACGTAGACAACGGTGAGCGACAGACGTTGCTGAATATCGCGGATATCGTCTCGCACCTGTCGCCGCAGTTTTGCATCGAGGTTTGATAGTGGTTCATCAAACAACAGCACCTGTGGTTCCAGTACCAGTGCTCTGGCCACGGCAACACGCTGCTGCTGTCCACCTGATAATTCACTGGGCAGGCGGCTGCCATAACCGGCAAGGCCGATTAAACCGAGCCCGTGCTCAGCGCGCTCAATGCTGTGCTTTTTATTTTTACCGGATGCGCGCAGTCCGTAGCAGACATTTTCGAGTACCGTCATGTGCGGAAACAAAGCGTAAGACTGAAACACCATAGAGACATCACGATCTGTGGCGGGCTGTCGGGTGACGTCCTCGCCACCAATCAGGATGCGACCTTCGGTGGCCATCTCGAGCCCGGCAATCATGCGCAGTGTGGTGGTTTTGCCGCAGCCGGAAGGGCCCAGCAGTGTGACCAGTTCACCGGCTTCAACCTTTAGCGATACATCATCAACCGCGGTGACGTCGGTGCCATAGCGTTTTGTGACTGACTGAAATTCAACAGACGCTGCACGTGTTTGTAGTTCACTCATGGGGTTAACCAACGTTGGTTCTGGACTGGGCCAGTGGACGGGAGGTCTGGTTGCGGCCGACCAACAACTGGAACAGCAGGATAGCGGTTAGCATGACAAAGATAAGTGCGGTGGAGTAGGCGATGGCGATGCCGTAGTCGTTGTTTTCTACTCGGCCGATAATGTAACTGGTGGCCATGTTGTATTCCGCGCTAACCAGAAAAATTACCGCGCTTATGGCGGTCATCGCACGCACAAAACTAAACACCAATGCTGCTAGTATGGCGGGGCGCATCAGCGGTAAAATCACTTTTCTGAAGGTGCGCCAGGTGTTGGCCCCAAGCGTTAACGATGCCTCATCAAGGCTTTTATCGAGTTGAGACATAGAGGCGATACCGGCTCTGACACCCACCGGCATATTGCGGAACACAAAGCTGATAATAAGAATAACACCGGTGCCGGTCAGTTCCAGTGGTGGCACATTAAACGCCAGAATATAACTGACACCCACTACCGTGCCGGGTATGGCGAAGCTTAGCATGGTGCCAAACTCGAACCAGTCCTTGCCGTGGAACTGCTGCCGCACCAGCAGGTAAGCGGTGATCAGGCCAACAATAGCAGTGAGCGGGGCTGCCGTGGCGGCAATTTGGAGTGTCGTAAAAAACGAATCCCATGCCGTGCCTTTAAAGTGAATGCCGAATTCGTTCCAGCCAACGGCGAAGGTGGTGATGTAGTGTTTAAATGTCAGTGTGTGGTTGAGGCCCCAGGTTTCAACAAAGCCGCCGTACACGATCATGCCGTAGACAGTAACGGTGAAGACCACCCAGATAAACGCAATGACATAACACGGCCACATGATGCGCTTTGGCATCAGTGTATGACTGCCGCCGTCGCCCTTACCGGTTTTGGTGATATACGAACGCTTACCCAGCCAGCGGCGCTGCGCATAGAATGCAGTAAGGGTGAACAACAATAGAATGATTGCCAGCACTGCCGCGCGGCCCTGATCGTTTTGCGCGCCGACAATGGCAAAGAAAATTTCTGTGGATAACACATCGTAGTTGCCGCCGAGCACCAGCGGGTTGCCGAAGTCGGCCATGCTTTCAATAAAGCCCAGTAAAAATGCATTGGCAAGGCCCGGTCTGATGAGCGGGAAGGTCACTGTGCGGAACGTGTGCCAGCGGCTGGCGCGCAGCGTTTGCGATGCCTCTTCCATCGATGGGCTCACGCCTTCGACCACGCCAATCAATACCAGAAACGCAATCGGTGTAAACGACAGCATTTGTGCAATCATGATTCCAGGCAGTCCGTACACCCAGCGTGTGGGTTGCAGATCAAGGGCGCCTGCGACCCATTGTGTTATCGTGCCCGACAGCCCGAACAGCAATATGATGGCAAGGCCAATTACAAACGGCGGCGTAATGATTGGCAGCACCGTCAGTGCACGCAGCCAGTTGCCATAGCGAAAGCCCGAGCGCGTAGCGACAAGTGCGAATACCAGTCCCAGCACGGTAGTAGCAGCGCCAACCATTATCGCTAAAAATAACGAATTCCACGCTACGCCACAGCCGCGGTTTTCAGTCAGGCAGGCGAGACCCCAGATTTTGTTTTCAGAAAATTTTGCGATAAATATAGACAGGGAATACACACCGTCGTTATCGCGCAGGGCACTCGATAGCATTTGCGCTATCGGGAAAAAAATAAACAGTGCAACAATCGAAATGATGAACCCGATAGCGCCGACAACAAAAATGTCGCCGTTGATATAGCCGCGCGTGGCAATGCCGGTGGTCAGGTAAAACAGGAAGGTTGCCGCAAGCAACACGGCACCGTAGCCAAAGCCAAACTGTCGGTCGCCGAGCTCGCCAAACAGGTTGTTTAGCCACTCTGCGTTAAAGCCGCGAATGCCAATCGCAAAGCCCTGTGCAAACAGGTAAAAAAGCCCGCTGGCACCTGCAATAATCAAAAGGGTAGAGAACAGACGTCGGTTGCTGCGTTGGCTGAGTGCAATGAGCGGCAGCAGTAACGGTAATATCAGTGGCGCCAGCCAGATCTTTTCGCCCTGAAAAATAAGGAAGGCGGCGGGCGCGTAGTCAGAGTCGAAAGGGTACCCGTCAAACAGCCACTCGAAACTGAAAAAACCATCTTCCAGTAAGTACCACGGCAGAACAAAGTAACCGATTAACCCTGTCAGCAGCCACAACAGTACAACGCGACTGCCTCTGCGGGCCGACAAATCTTCAGATGCAGGGGATGACAAGAGCGTTCAGTATCTTAAATAAGGGCAGGAAGGGGTGGTGTGCATTTGCACACCACCAACAGGGGTTGTATTAACGCGGTAGTGTGGAGACTTCGTCGTCCCACTTTTTTAACAGTCGCTTGCGCTCGGCTGATGAACCGTACTTTTTAAAGTCGTAGTCAATCAGCTTGATGGACGCGAGGTCAGGTGCCTGGGGCGAGCTTTCAGCGGCTTTGTTCGACATGACCTGGAACGCTTTCACTTCAAGTGAACGAGACTGCACATCAGCCTGCAACGCCCAGTCATAGAACTTTTTGGCGTTTTCGGGGTTGCGACTGTCTTTGATCAGGCTCATGGAGCCGATCTCATAGCCGGTACCTTCACAGGGTGCAACCACTTTGATTGGAAAGCCGGATACAGCCTGCTTGACGGCATCGTGCATAAAAACAATACCAATTGTGTTCTCACCACGTGCCGCTGCTTTGATGGGGGCTGAGCCAGACTTGGTGTACTGGTTAATATTCTTGTGAAGACCTTTCATAAATTCGAAGCCTTCGTCCTCACCGAACAACTGTACAATCGTGGCCAGTGTTGTGTAGGCAGTTCCTGATGAGTTCGGGTTGGCCATTTGTACGTGGCCCTTGTACTCGGGTTTCAGCAGGTCTTTCCAGCACGCGGGTTCCGGCAGGTTGTTGGCTTTAAGGATTTCTTCGTTATAGCCGTAACCCAGAGCGCCGGAGTAAATACCAATGGTTTTATTGTCAGCTGATTCTGACTGGCTGATTGACCAGTCGTGCAGCTCGGCTCGCATGGGAGATTCATAGGCCTCGGTGAGGCCGTCTTCGGCAGCCTGCAGATGTGGGTCGCCTGTGCCGCCCCACCAGACATCTCCCTTGGGGTTGCTGGACTCGGCCTTGATTTGCGCGAATGTCTCACCGGAGCTTTTGCGAGTCATGTTGACTTTGATGCCGGTGGCCTCTTCAAAGCCGCTGGCCATCAACTGGCACCAGTCTTCCTGTGCGCTGCAATAGTAGGTGAGTTTTTCGGCGGCAATGGCCGGGGATGCTGAGCCAAATAGTGCAATACCGGCTGCAACGGCGATTTTACGAGCGTGATTCATTGATTCCTCCGTTTAAGACTGGCCCGAGAGCAGGGCAGACGCGGGATAGCGTGCGCCGGTCGCTCGACCGAATCAAGAGGCTTTTGAAAAAAATGCGCGGAAGCGGCTGCTCACGGCCCGGGCAGGGTCGATTTCGGGCTGGATTTGCATACTTGTTTACAGTGTCGGTGAGCGATTTTTTGTAAAATTCACACTGTGTAATTTTAATTGTGAAATTTACACGGTTATTGCTTACAGTACTGAACACGAAAAATTGGAACGTTGGTACCGGCGTGGAAACCGTGGCGCTGGTCGATAACGGATGTAATCAGGCAGGGCGACAATAATGAGCAAAAAATACAATACACTGATTCTCGGCGCTTCATATGGATCGCTGCTGGGCACCAAGATGGCCATGGCAGGGCATGACGTCACACTCGTATGCACAGCGCAAACCGCAGAATTAATTAACCAGCAGGGGACAGTTGTCCGGTTTCCGGTGCGTGGTCTTGACGAAGCGGTTGTGGTTTCTTCGGGGGAGTTGCCAGGCAACATTAAGGCGAGCGAGCCTTCGCAGGTGCAGGTGGGTGAATATGACCTTGTGGTACTCGCCATGCAGGAGCCGCAGTACAGCAGTTCGGCAGATGTACGCGCGCTGCTTGAAAGCGTAGCTCTCGCCAAAGTGCCTTGTATGGCAATTATGAATATGCCGCCACTGCCATATCTGCAGCGCCTGCCAGGCATTGACTCATCGGCACTAAAGAGCTGCTTCAAGGACGCCAGTGTGTGGGAGAACTTTGAGCCCGGTCTGGTGACTCTGGCCAGCCCCGACCCTCAGGCATTCCGACCGGAAGATGCCGACAAAAACACGTTGCAGGTTAGTTTGCCGACCAACTTCAAGGTGGCACGCTTCGAGTCAGATGAACACACCGACATGCTGCGTACACTTGAGGCCGACATCATCGCCGCTCGCCACCCCCACAACGGTGCCGATATCGAACTGCCGGTGAAACTGAAACTGCACGAGTCTCTGTACGTGCCACTGGCGAAGTGGAGCATGCTGATGACCGGCAACTACCGCTGCGTTGGTCGCGACGGCATGATCGCTATCCGCGATGCAGTTCACGGCGATGAAGCACAGTCGAAAGCCATCTACGAATGGACGGCGTCACTGTGTATTGCGCTAGGTGCAGATGCGTCCGACCTGGTTCCGTTTGAGAAATATGCAAAAGCAGCCCAGGGGCTGTCGCAGCCCTCATCAGCTGCCAAGGCGCTGGCCCGGGGAGTGCCGGCGATTGAGCGCGTCGACAGACTAATCAAGCTTATCGCCGATCAAAAAGGCCTTTCAAACCCGATGGTCGATGAGATTGTCGGCAATGTTCAGTGGCACCTGGATAACAACCAGGCCGCTGTAATGCCCAAGGCAAGTTAATACACAGGTCCTCTATTGTTCCACCCCCAAATCTGCCTGGCCCGTATAAGGCCGGGCAGTTCCGGTTCTACGCTAACGTTCGTTGCGTAACTACGCTGCCTTTCGCGTGGCAAATACAGATTGCTGATCAATATTGGCGATAACTCCAGGTACCTGATCTTTGGTAACCGGTTTGGAGTAGTAGTATCCCTGAGCCACGTCTATTCCCAGTCTTCTTACCTCGGCAAGCTGTTGCTTTGTTTCTATGCCTTCTGCCACGGTTTCGAGACCATAGATATCCGCAATGGATGCGATGGTTGCGGTGATAGATTTCATGCCGATCGTGTCATCGTCGATCTTGCTAATAAACGAGCGGTCAATCTTAAGCGTGTCGAGCGGCAGTGCCTGTAGTTGATTCAAGGATGAATAGCCGGTGCCAAAGTCATCAAGCGCAATCCTGACGCCGTGGCTCTTCAGGGTGTTCAGGCTGGTGACAATCCATTCGATATCTGACATCACGACGCTCTCGGTGATTTCCAACTCCAGCAGCCCGGCTGAGAGGTTGTGGCGTTGCATGGCGTCGAGCACGTGCTCGACGAAGTCGGGCTGTGTTAACTGATGCACTGACACGTTAACCGCCACCTTGATAGAAAGATTGTCTTTGTTGTTCCACTCCGCAGCTTGTCGGCATGCTTCGTTTAACACCCAACTGCCCAGTGCCGGCATGATGCCAGTCTCCTCCGCGATGCAGACGAAATCAATTGGCGGCACCAGGCCTCTGGTTGGATGGTTCCAGCGGATCAGTGCCTCCACCGAATACACTTCGTCGCAGGCGAGTATAATTTGTGGCTGGTAGTACAGCTCCAGCTCGTTGTTAACTATCGCGCCTGGCAAGTCTCTTTCGATGGCCATACGCTTTTCCAGCTGATCAGCAATGTCACGATCGAACGGCGTAATAACCTGTCGCCCCGACTGCTTGGCGCTGTACATCGCGAAGTCAGAAGTCTTTTGCAACTCATTAATGGTGCTGGCATCGTCAGGGTAGATGCTGTAACCAATGCTGGTGTTAACTTCCGCCCGAGAGTCGTCCACGATAAATGGTGTGGTAAAGGTTTCGCGCAGGCGGGTGGCAAACTTCCAGGGGTCATCGGCATCGGCATTGCCAAACGTGTAGGCGATGGCAAATTCGTCACCACCCATGCGTGCAATGATTTTATTGTCGTCAGTAACCGAACGCAGTCGTGTTGCCACTTGCCTGAGCAACTCATCACCGGCGATATGCCCAAGCGTGTCGTTTATTGCCTTAAAGCCATTCAGGTCAAGCGTAATCAACACCAGTTTTTCACGGCGTGCTGTATTGGTTTTCCTGAGCAACGTGTCCAGCGTATCGCGAAAGTAGCGTCGATTTGGCAGATCGGTTAATTCGTCGAAGTCTGCCTGATGCTGTACCCGGCGCGCGATTCGATTGGTAGCAAAACCCATAAGCACGCAGAACAGCACGATTAGAATACTGACAGTCAGATCCACAATCGCACGGCTTCTGATTGCATCGGCAGTCGTGTTGGTATGGGTCAAAGCCGCGTCGATTATCAGCCGTACCTGATCCAGCGTTTGCGTGGATATATCGCCCCACCTGGCGAGTTCCAGAGTGGTATCAAGGTTTTCAGGCGAGATCAGCAACAGTTTCTCTGCTTCCAGATGAAATTGATCGCGGTAATGGTTACTAAGATTGGCAACGGTTTCGTCAGAAACGCCCACGTCGTTCTTTTGCGCCATCTTTGACAGGTTTGTCAGTGCCTGCAAAGCGCGTTCGTGTTGCTGAAGCAGGCGCAGTTCGAGGTTCTCTTTGTTTAATGAATCAATGGACTTATGTTGAATCTTTAGCAGATACGCTTCGAGCAGAATACTGCTCTGGTTTATTGACTCTCTAAGGTTCCAGATGGCGTTCTTCTTGTCGTGAGCGGCCAGCACGTCAATGTAGTCCTTGTCGGGCAGGCCGTGCGTACGAATGCGTATGTTGTTGACTGCTTTGATCAGACTTGAGTGCGCATCGAACAGTTTCATTCGAATGGTTTCATCGCGCTTCGTGAGAGGCAGATACACCTGCCTTATGATCACGGAGCTGGTGATGGACATGCGTTTGAACTTGTCGTCCAGTGCCGATACCAGCGTGTCCATCGACTCCTGGCCATGGCGATGCTGCAGCGTGTCAGATTCTCCACTCTGAGCGTGCAGAATATTTGCCTGCGCCTGTCTGAATAATGCTTTGGTTTTACCGGACAGATCTGAAAGTGTGCTGCGCTCTTCGGAGAATGATTGAGAGGAAATCAGATAACGCTGCACAGCACTTCTTTGCTGATCAATACTGTCAGCCATTTCAAACAGTGTTGTCTCCGGAACCACAGAGCGTTGAAGGCTCAACGCGCTTGAGAAATGCGTCAGCGCATCAGACAGATAGCGGCTACCCAGCCAAAACACCATTGCTGAAAATATAAAGCTGACGATTATTAAGTTTTTACTACTTTTTGAGATGTTGATCATAATGCACTGACGAACTCGTTATTCAAACCCAAAATACATCTCTCGAACCGAATCGTTTGCCTGCCTTATTTCCATCAAAGTAGGGGGTAACAGAGAATTTTAAAAATATTGAAAAAACCTAATAGTCTGTATGGGCAAATTGAGCGAAGGCTTTATGCCATGCGCGATGCGGGCATCGTCAGGCAACAGGATATGAGCGCTGGATCCCAGAAGCGGTATCAATGCGTGCAAGAATATCGAGCACTCAGGAGCCAGCTTTGGTTTCGACAATTTGTATAAAGGCTACTTAGTAGCGGGGTATCAGCTCACTATAAAAACTTTAGGAATTCTCTGAGTAATTGTGATCTGGCTTTGTCTTCACCTGGTTTAATCTGGTTTGGTATCATTCGTAACGGCGGGGTGTGATTACACCGCCTATCGGGCTTAACTGTTTTCCTGGTAACGGTGTTCGATCCGATATTTCTCTGTCACAGGTGTTTCGTGGTGTCGCGGTTCTTGTGGCAGATGTCATCACCATTGCGCTGCTGGCATGTCCCGAAGTGGTTACCTGTCTGCCAGACCTGATGAACAACCCGACGATGAAACTGCCCTATGAAGCTATTTGTTACATTGCCCCTTGCTACTGCTTCAGCCATTGTTGACGATGTGCTGGCCACAGCGCGCCGCGAGTCACTGCATCCGATCACTGTGGTGGTTGTGGATGCTGGTGGCAAGCTGGTGGCCATGAAAAGCGAGGATGGTTCCGGCCTGCTGCGCTTTGGTGTTGCATTCGGCAAAGCATGGGGTGCGTTGGGTATGGGGATATCAAGCCGACTGATTCGCGATCGATTATCAGCGAGGCCGGTGTTTCAGAATGCACTGATCGCCGCATCTGGCGGGCAGCTGGTGCCGGTACCCGGCGGGGTTTTAATCGAAAACGACGACGGCTACACCCTTGGGGCTGTCGGTATCAGTGGCGATACCTCAGAGAAAGATGAGTATTGCGCCATAACTGCCATACAGAAAACCGGCCTGCGTTCTGAGCCTGCCAAGGTGGACAAGGCATGGCGCGAGTCGAGTCTGTCTGACCATCCGGCAGATTCAAACTAAATCATCGACGACAACGCGCTCATCAAAGTATCGAGGATTGGTTTGTAATCGTGGCTGCGGAACATCAGCGCTTCAAAAAAGGGGACCGGCCCTACGCGGGCCGGGTAATATCTTCCTTGAGGTGGAGGACTCACTCAAATCCTGAGCTCCATGTACAGTATCCATTCCACTGGATAAAACGGCTCCTCAAAGTACGCTACCAACAAACACAATTATTGCTACCACTAACTTCCTGTTAAACATACTCCTGACACATTACTGCTTTAACACGATCACTAACACTAACCGAAAATCGCTTTTTACATCCCTGCAACCCTGTAGTGTTACTTTCCTTCCCTGGTGCATCCTGCGTCCCTGACTACTTGCATCCTGCGTCCCTGACTACTTGCATCCTG
>CAYMFQ010000024.1:0-12106 GCA_964389335.1 uncultured Granulosicoccaceae bacterium | reverse complement strand
TGACTACTTGCATCCTGCGTCCCTGACTACTTGCATCCTGCGTCCCTGACTACTTGCATCCTGCGTCCCTGACTACTTACATCCTGTGTACTGAACCATCTGCATCCTGCAATCCTTCGTACTACGGCAAACCTGTGTTACTTAGCCTTACATCATTGTCAAAGCAACCGTACCACAGGGGCATCGTCCCTGATGCCTGCCGGATCAGCTCAACCAAGCTTCGAGCGGCACGATAAACTTCCGCAGCAAAGTCGACATCCCCCAATTGGGGTAGGCGTGCACGTAGCTTGAACTGGTTTGCATGGGAGAGCGGATGAATTGCGGGATCTGTCTCATGGTGCAGGCGCACCTTCAGGATCACGAACTACCGTAGGTGGAACGCGTTATAGATAACGCTCACAGCGACGCGATTGCAGACATTTCAATACGGCGTAAAAAGTGAGCGTACGAGGCGGTGTATCGGCGACATTTTGTGAACTGATTCGCAGTGCAGAAAAGCAACAAAGCACTAGCGCCATGGCAAGTACTTATGTAGCGAATAGGCAACAAGAAAGACCAGGCAACGTATCAACGCACGTGTGCGAGCTACCCGGATACAAAAAAAGCCCGATCCATAAAAGATCGGGCTTTGATAACACTCCCTGCTAAGTCCCTGGTCGACTTCCTGTTCCACCCCCGGTTGCGGGCCTTCCTGCAGCCCAACTATCCCTGCCATGGTTGGTTAGCTTCCCTTTGGTCCGTCCGTGATACTTGCTGCTCCACTTCCCTGAATAGCTTCCGTGAGATGAAAAGTTATCGTTTCTGCAAAAATATTTGTATCCCCTAAAAGTGGTATTTTTGCAAATTGGCTAAGCTGCCGGTGTACAAATGTGCTGCACTTCTCATTCACTGATCAGCTGAACGGCATCCGCTCTGCTGGCGAGGTCGGGTAGCAGATCGAGCCCCAGGCCGGCGCCACCGGGCACGGTGATCATGCCGTTGTTAATCGGGGGCAGGTTATCGATGAATTCGTGATACCAGCCATAGTAAAAGCCGCGTGCAATCTCCTGCTCACGAACATTTCTCAGACTGAGTGCAAGGTGTGTGGACACGGCAAGCGTAACCGGTCCCGAGCAGTCATGAAACGCGACCGGCCGCGAGCGAGCCTCCGCCAAGGCGGCAATTTTGCGCGCCGGTGTAATACCGCCTGTCCATGTGACATCGACAATCGGTGTGGCGATATTGCCCTGGTTGATTAACGTGTCAAACTGGCCGAGGCTTGCGAGCGTCTCGCCACCGGCCAGCGGCGCACTGGTGAAGCGCGTTAACTCTGCTATTTCTGCAGTGCGGTCCATCCATACCGGATCTTCAATCCAGTCGATGTCGAGTGGCTCAAGTGCCGCGGCGATTTTGCGGGCGGCGTTTAAACTCCATAGCCCGTGCAACTCGGCTTTTATTCGCATTTTGTCACCGTGAGCGGCGCGGATGCGTTCGAAAGGCTGCAGCGCCTTGTTGAGATCGGCTGCACTGATGTCCATACCATCTGCCGCACCTGCGGCCAGATCGAATGGCCATATCTTCATCGAGTGAATACCCATATCGAGCAGAGCAGATGCAAGTTCTTCCGGATGGTTTAAGAACGCCTCCAGATCTTCGTAGCTGGCACCGGTTTGAGCGCCAGTGCCGAAGTTGTCCGGTCTGACCTCAGATGTTTTGGATACATAGTCTGGTCCGGCGCAGGTGTTGTACACGGCAATCTGTTCACGCGTTCTGCCGCCGAGCATATCGCATAGCGGCACGTTGGCGGCTTTTGCCGACACATCCCACAGCGCCACATCCACAGCGGCCAGCGCACGCACTTCCGCGCCGCTGCCTGTAAAGCCGGTATACGGCTGCATTTTCATATTGAGATATTCAATGCGGCTGGCATCCTCCCCAAGGAGAATCGGCGCCAGGCGATCGTGAATATCTGCCTCGACCGCACGAGTGCCAAAGTATGTTTCACCAAGACCGGTCAGGCCATCCGAGGTATGCACTCTGACCCACAGCAGATTTGGATGATTGGTGAGTCGCAGTGTTTCAACAGCGGTGATTTTCATTGATTCGATTTCCTGCCCTGCACTGGATGTCGTTCAACTGGTTATGCGATAGGCACGTGGGTGATGCGGTGCCGAATGGCGTTTGACCAATTGCGAATTCACTAATATTTCGTGGAAGTTTCGTTTTTTTTGGCGTGTTTTTTTACAAAGTAGGTTACGCCAAAGCTCACTTGATGATCGGTGATGTCGAGACGCTCTGTCAACGATGACGTCGAAAACGGCATTGCAATCAGTATTAGTTAATCACAACGGAGGATACACCGGTGCGCGATACTTTTCGTCTTTTCCCTGTAGGCTCTGTCCCGCAACGCATCACACAGCAATGCTCTCTACAGCAAAGCTCTCCACAGCAAAGCTCTTCACAATGCTCTTCACGAAGACGCCTGGCGCAACAACGCTCCATGCGAAAGTGCTGCACGGTGCTGAGTGTTATTGCGATGGCGCTGGGCCTGTCTATGCCTGCGCAGTCTCAGGACGAGGCATGGAAGAAAGAGCAATTGGCGGATGCCAAACTCGCAGCCCCTGCAGTAGTAACAGATACAGCAAAGATCTATGCGTGGAACGACGACGCGGAAATGATTCAGATTCAGGACGGCGACGGGCCGTTTGTCTGCGTTGCCAGCGGACTGTTATCGACGCGGGTGGGTAAACCGGCACTGCCGTTTCCGGACCCCGCCTGTTTTGATCAGAATGCCTGGGCCTTTTTTCAGGCATTTTGGGCAGAGCCAAACCCGCTGCAGCCGGCTAACCCCTATCCGACAGCACCCGGTGTGGTGTGGATGTTAGGGGGTATGGCGGTATCCGATGGCATGGTGCAGGTGGGTACCGAGAAAGAAGCGGAAATAGCGGTGATGGATTCGGGCAACAAGCTGGTGAGGCTGTCGCCGCATTTTATGATTATGCCACTACCGGTTGAAGAAGGTGATTCAATCATGGTTGGCAAGTACAACACTGACCACCCGCATGCGAACTGGACGATGTTTGCCGGAACGCCGCTTGAGCATTTAATGGTGCACTTTACCGATGATGAAACTGCTCGTCTGATGGGTACGCAGTAATCACCTGACAGACTCGCTTAACCTATTGACGGGGTGAACATCATGCAGATACCGGATCAGGAAAAACTGGAAGAGCTTCAGGGCAAAGTCGTCGGAGACGTCGGCGGTGCATTGGGAGTGCTGATAGCCTACATGGGAGATCAGGCAGGGATCTATCAGGCCATGGATGGCCTGGGTCAGCAGACCGATACTGAACTGGCCGGTAAAACCGGTATCGATAAACGCTATCTGCGTGAGTGGTTGTCGGCTAACGTTGCGTTTGGCTATATCGACTATCAACCGGATACCGACACCTTCAGCATCAGCCCGGAACAGGCAGCTATCTTCGCACACGATGGTGAGCCAACCTGTATGCAGGGTTTCTTTCAGGCGGTCATGTCAAATATGGGCTCACATGAGACCGTAGTGGAAGTGTTTAGAACGGGGCGTGGCCGTCCATGGCATGAGCATTCAGCGATGTGTTTTTGCGGCGTTGATCGGTTCTTTCGACCTGGCTATGTCGCCAATCTTGTTGAGAGCTGGCTGCCATCTCTGGACGGGGTTGTCGGCAGGCTCGAGGCTGGCGCGCGGGTGGCAGATATTGGCTGCGGTCATGGGTCGTCCAGCATATTGATGGCGGAGTCATTCCCCAATTCAGAAATCATTGGCTATGACTTTCATGAACCATCCATTCAGGTAGCTAATGAAAAAATTGCCAATAGCGGGTTGTCCAATATTCGCTTTGAAGTGAGTGCGGCGAAAACGTTTGGTGAACGTGACTTTGATCTGGTCTGTATCTTTGATGCACTGCATGACATGGGCGATCCGGTCGGTGCGGCAAAACATATCTACGAATCACTAAAGCCCGGTGGCACATTCATGGTGGTAGAGCCGCTGGCCGGCGACACGCTGGCGGATAACACTAACCTTTTGTCGGGTATTTTCTACAGCTTTTCCACCGCGGTGTGCGTGCCGGCTTCAAAGTCGCAGGAAGTAGGACTCCAGCTTGGTGCCCAGGCCGGGCAGGCCAGACTGACCGAAGTGCTGAACGAAGCAGGCTTTAAGCGTGTACGGCGTGCGGCCGAGAGCCATTCCAATATGATTCTTGAGGCCACGAAGTAGCTACGGTCAGGCCATTGATCAGGGACAATGCCCCATTGGGGTAACCTATGTGATCTATAGCAATTTCAATTTAGTTTGTTACATAGTACGCCCGTACGTCGTTAAAAAGGACCAGTGGCTAGATGATGCAACATGAAGGTGGCTGCCTGTGTGGTGCAGTGCGGTACCAGACGACAGGTGATCCGCTCAGGGTAACAGTTTGTCACTGTAAGTGGTGCCAGCGTCGCACCGGAACTGGGTTTGCTGTGGAACCGATTTTTACGGATGCAATGGTTACCTTTAATGACCTTACCCGAAAGGTCTACCGTAGCTATTCAGACACATCAGGGCGCTGGCTAGATCTTGAGTTTTGTCCCGACTGCGGTACAACGGTCGGCTTTACGCTTGAATGGCGTCCCGGTCTTCGAATCATTGACGCAGGAACATTCGATGATCCTGGCTGGATCAATCCGGTCGTTCACGACTTTCGTTATATCTATCTGCGTTCAGCACAAAGCTGGTCAGAGGTGCCATCAGGAGCTGAGGTTTTCGATGCGCACTTTGCCACCTGATTAATTTCCCGAATTAGCCGTCTGCGATCGGCGATGTCGCTAACGAATCTTTAACTTTGTTAACAAAGGTGAGTGATGAAAGCCTGTGTTTATGGTGCGGGTGGTGTTGGTGGTTACTTTGGTGCTCGCCTTGCGGAAGCGGGAATGGACGTCACGCTGGTGGCGCGCGGCGCACATGCACAGTCAATTAAGGTCAATGGGCTACGCTTGTCGAGTATCAACGGCGATGCGCTGATACATAATGTTAAGGTCGTGGAGAAACCAGAGTCTGGCGCCGGCTTCCAGTTGGCGATTGTGGCAGTCAAGGCGTGGCAGGTAGAAGAGGCTGCCAGCGCGTTGCGTGAATCAATGGCGGAAGGCGGTGTGGCGCTACCGCTGCAAAACGGCGTTGACGCACCCGATCAGCTGGCCGCGGCACTGGGTGATGATCGGGCAATTGCCGGACTCTGTGGCCTTGTATCGTTTATACAGGCACCAGGCCATATCGCGCATACGCAGGTTGATCTAAACATAAACTGGGCGAGCGAGATGGAACGGTATCGTCGCGCTGCCAGCAATTGGCAGCAACACTGAGTCAGGCAAAGGGGGTCGACGCTGCAGTTCCGCAGAATATGCAGGCAGCACTGTGGCAAAAGTTTATGTTTATCGTCGCGTTGAGTGGCGTAGGCGCAGTTACTCGGGCTCCGCTGGGCATAACCCGCAATCAGACCGACACAAGAGCATTGCATGTCATTTGCTATTGCGTTGTCTGGCCTTAATACTTCCTCGACACGACTGGATGTCATATCTCACAATATTTCCAACAGTGCGACTACCGGGTTTAATAGTAGTCGGGTTGAATTCACTGATGTCTTTACCTCGGTAAATGAGCGTGGCGTTGGCGGCCAGGGCGATAAGATCGCCATTGTCAGGCAGAATCACGCATCTGGTAACCTGACTGACACGGGTAAAGCGCTCGATTTATCGGTCGATGGCAGTGGCTATTTTCGATTAGTTGACGACAGCGGAATTTCTTACACTCGAAACGGCGCATTCGCTGTGGATCGTGAAGGATTTATTGTTAACGCGGACGGGCTGAAGTTAACCGGCTACAGGCGCACCGTAGACGGGGCATTGTCGCCAACGGTATCTGAATTATTCGTGGACCCCGCGGACCAGCAGCCCAAGCCCACCTCGTGGATCGATCTTGGCGTCAACTTAAATTCTACCGCTGACGTAAAACCACCGTTTGATGTTGATGATACCGGTACCTACAACTTCACTACATCAAAAACCATCTATGACACACTGGGCAGTCCCAGCGCGTTAAATATCTATTTTCGAAAAGACGCGCCAAACACCTGGGCAGCATTCACCTATCTTGATGGGATGGAAATCAGTCAGGCGGGCGGCGATGAAATTGTCTTTGGCGAGCAAGGTGAGGTGGAGACCGTTAACGGCAGCACTAATCGCACCGTTACCATTCCTCCGTTTTTTCCGAACACCGGTGGTGCCGAGCTTAACATCCAGATCAAGATCGATAAGATGAGCCAGTACAACAGTATTTTTGGCGTTAATCAGATCGTGCAGGACGGATATCCCAACGGCCGGCTGAACGACATTACGATGGCGAGAATGGAACAATCCAGGGCCGTTATTCAAATGGCCAGTCCCAAACCATGGGGCAAGTTATTCTCGCTAGCTTCGCAAACCCTGAAGGACTGCACCAGGTAAATGGTGCCTGGCGAGAGTCATTTGGGTCGGGTTCCGCTCTGTTAGGTCAGCCAGGATCAAGTAGTCTCGGGCGCATAAGATCTGGCGCTTTGGAAGAGTCAAACGTTGACGTAACACAAGAACTGGTCTCGATGATCAGCGCCCAACGAACGTTTCAGGCAAACGCGCAAGTGATCAGCACATACGACACGGTAACCCAGACTGTAATAAATATGCGGCGGTAACTGTTATTGCTAAGCAACTTTGACACAAAAAATTCGTCATTGATGCGTTGCCTGGTGCTCGGGCGAACTCTGCGGTTATCAGAAAAATAAGAATATGTACTTCGGAAAAATCGAATGACAATCGAAATTGAAAAAAGAATTAAAAAACAAAAGGTTAGCTGAATAAACTCAGCGGCAATAACCTGCCACACGCGGTAGTCACCAGCGATGGGCAACAGCCCATACGCGAGCACCTTGAATTTTTATGGCCGTTACCTATTTCTCCCCCTGTCCTGCACAAACCTTTTGTACGGAGAAACGAGATGACGACAAAGACTGCTACACGCTACCTGTGTTACCGCAGCACAACGACAGCATTTCTGTTTTCACTACTCATTGCGTGCTGCCTGGTAGCTTCGCCAAAGGTATTGGCATACACCACACCAGACTATGAGCAGCTGGTAAAAGAGCACGGTAAAGCGGTGGTAAAGGTCTCTGTCTCGGGGCGAACATCACGGTCTGATGCGTCCCGACAACTGCCAGACCTGCCGCCACAGTTCCGCTACTTTTTCGACAATATCCCACAACAGCAGCAGCCGGCATCCGGCTTCGGATCGGGGTTTGTTATCTCCGAAGATGGGTACATCGTTACCAATGCTCATGTCGTCGACAACGCTGAGGAGGTGAAGATTGAATTTCCAGATCGTACCGAGTACGTCGCCGAAATTGTCGGAAGCGATGAACGCAGCGATATAGCACTACTCAAAATCAGCGCGACTGACTTGCCAACGGTGAACATTGGAGACTCGGATGATATCAACGTGGGCCAGTGGGTCCTGGCCATTGGCTCGCCATTCGGTTTCGAGTACACGGCAACACAGGGTATTGTATCCGCGGTCTCGAGAAGCCTTCCCGATGAAAACTACGTTCCTTTCATACAAACTGACGCCGCAGTCAATCCTGGTAACTCAGGCGGACCGCTGTTTGATACCGAGGGTAACGTCATCGGTGTGAATGCACAGATCTATTCACGCTCTGGTGGCTACATGGGATTATCTTTCGCCATACCTATCAATGTCGCGATGTCTGTTGTCGAACAGATAAAAGCCAATGGATATGTGAGCCGTGGCTGGCTGGGTGTTTATATCCAGAACGTCGATCAGGCGCTTGCCAAGACTTTCGGGCTGGAACGTCCTATGGGCGCCCTTGTTTCGAGGGTTACACAGGGCAGTCCTGCGCATGAGGCTGGTATCGAGGTTGGCGATGTCATCTTGTCGTTGAACAATACAGAAATCTCAAAGTCTTCCGAGTTGCCACCCCTGGTGGGGCTGGTTCCGGTAGGCGAAGAGGTTGTACTTGAGCTTAAACGGGACCGCCAGTTAATGACGCTGCCTGTGACTATCGCTGAACTTAACGATGGGGAACCACGCACCACGCGCACATCAGGGAACAAAACGAATTCCAGTCTCGGCGTGACGATTGCCGAGCTTTCCGAGCAACAGCGTGAGGAACTTGGTGGAACCGGCGTGCTGGTAGAGCAGGTTGATTCCGGCAGTGCAGCCGAGAGTGCAGGTATTCGCAGTGGTGATGTGATTGTTTCCTTTAACCAGCAGGATGTCACATCTGCGTCACAACTACAGCGTCTGGTCAGACAGGCCCCCACTGGAGAACCCCTTCCAGTGTTGATCCAGAGAAACAATTCCCCTTTGTTTTCGGCGCTGACACTAGGCTGACGTAAGGTCGGGTGGCGTTTCTGCCACCCGCTTTCTGTAATTGAGGCGGTGCTGCCGCAAATACCATGCGCCATATTAACTACAACCATCTATTTTACTTCTGGAATGTGGCCGAAACCGGATCCATAGCCAATGCATCCAAACGCCTATACCTGACTCCGCAGACAATCAGTACTCAAATAAAACTTCTCGAAGAGGCAACTGGCACACCGCTTTTCGATAAAGTCGGACGACGGCTAGTGCTTACTGAGCAAGGTACTATCGTCAAAGGCTTTGCCGATGAAATTTTCACGCTCGGCACTGAATTATCGCTCTACATGCGAGGCGGTGAGAAGCAATTTTCATCAGAGTTAAATGTTGGTGTGGTCGAGACACTGCCAAAAATTGCAGTGGAACAATTTCTCGAACCGGCATTTGACGCAGACGTGCGCCTGCGATGCGTAGAAGGCACGCTCTCGTCGCTGGTCGTGGAACTGAATGCGCACAAGCTCGATATGATTCTCTCTGACCAGCCACTGTCAACAGGAACATCAGCCAATACGTATGTTCATTTGCTGGGTGTTAGTAAGCTCGCGCTGTTTGCTCCGGAGGCGCTGTGGACACAGTTGCATACACGGCCACTGGAAAACCTTAACGATGTTGCGGTGATCTTTCCGGCTGACCCCAGTCCATTGCGACGAGCCGGGGAAGACTGGTTTATGCAGCAGGGAATAACACCAAAAATAGTGGCTGAATGCAGCGACAGTGCTTTGATTAAAGCAATGGCCACCGCAGGCAGAGGATTATTCATTGCACCGCTGAACATTCGTGGCGATATTGAGGCAGCAACCGGCTGCAAAGTGCTCACTGAGTTGGATGGCTTTAATGAAAGATACTATGCGATCACACTGGAGAAGAAAATCAAGCACCCGGTAGTCAGTGAAATAGCTGAGTCTGCCAGAACAGCACTAGCTCTGGACTGACTTAACTTCTCTATTGCTTCTGAATATTGTTCACGTGTCACTACTAACGCTACGCGAGCTTCTAAGCGCAGACGCCCAGCCTCAACTGAACGGCGCCACCGTTACAAATAAAAAATTTGAATAAGAATCATAAAAAACCGAATTTTATTAATTGAAAAAGCCACGATTTAAATCTCTGGAACTATTAACTTTTCAGAGGATAAAGTCGTGATAACAACAAACACTTTTCCGGTTGTTACCCTGGCGGCACTTGCAAGCAACTCCGGTGTAGGCGTTGATGAGTCAGTTCTGGATGTTATAGCTGATAACCCCGATCATCACTTATTTACCGAAGTGGCTGCTGCCGTGGGGTTTGATGAATTGTTGAAAAATAGTTCCGGATTCACAGTGTTTCTTCCAACGGACGACGCGTTGGAAGAAGTGGCACTTGATATCAATCTTGGGGAGACTCTGTCACCCGACGAGAAAGAATACTTAACGGAGTTCTTGGCCAACCATATCGTTGACGATGAAATAAGCGCTCACCAACTCGATGAATCGCTAACCATCGAGACACTGGGGGGGCTGCCAGTCAGCATAGATCACTCTCTGGGTGCAACTACAGTCAATGATGCAACTTTGCTGGTGCCGGATATAGTCGCTGAAAATGGAGTTGTACACGTTATAGATACTGTTCTAACGCACTGATGGTGAGGACCGTTGCCACACTAACATAAGCATCACAAATAAAACTAAGTCGAGATAATACAGCAAGAGGATAAAAAATGGCAAACACACTACCATGTACTGATTTTCGCGGAGAATCGTCTCCTTATGGCTCTACATTCCCACAAGGAATGCCATTCAATGGATTGGCGGGAGAGCCCGAGCTCACCAAACAGGTTATCTCCTCGCACAATGCGGCCAACAGCGAGCAGTTGCACCCGCAAGTTATTCAGAATCCTGACGCAACAGTGCGTCCGCAGGTTGCTATCGTGCGATGGGATGAGGCAGACACCACTTCGATAGCTTCGTTATTTGAGAACAAGGGTTATCTCGTGTCGTTTCATACGAGTCGTTCATGGTTTGCAACTGAGAATTACGGGGCTGTCATTCATACGGCCAGGTCTGCTGGGATACTGGAGAGAAATTTTGAAATATTCCCCACTTACTCGGGCGACGAAGAAATGGCTCTAATTGCACGAGACGACATTGACGATATTCACTGCCTGGTAAAGCTTACCAATCGTGCAACGCCATCACTACGAAACTATGTGAGGAATCTTTGGGCCATGTGCAATATGACGTGATCGGATTATTGAGCCGTTCAATCACTGTCTACATTGAAAGTTCGATATTTTCGATGTTATTCCAAAAAATATATTGCTACTGATTCACACGATTGTCCCTAGGTTTACGGTGTCACAAAAGCAGTGACGACTGTTAACACAAATCTCAACAATGACGGAGAAATTTTATGAAAAGTGTACTTGGTGTTATTGCAGCGCTCGGCCTTTCAACCGCTGTCATCGCTGGCGATTACAAGAAGGACATTATCGACACTGCAGCTTCTGCGGGTAATTTTGACACGTTGATTTCCGCGATTGAAGCAGCCGAATTTGAAGACAAGCTCAAGGGAGAGGGCCCATTCACTGTCTTTGCCCCCAGCGATGAAGCATTTGCCGAGTTACCTGAAGGCACTCTCGAAGAGTGGCTTGAGCCAGAAAACAAGGAGAAACTGATCGAATTGCTGAGTTACCACGTTGTACCCGGCAAGGTGCTGTCAACAGATATTTCAGCGGAAATGGACGCTGTAGAGAATCTGGCTGGTAGCGAGCTGTCGGTTGATACAAGCGAAGGTATTACCATTAATACTGCCTCGGTTACTGAAGGCGATGTGAAAGCGTCAAACGGTGTTATTCACATCATCGACAAAGTAATCATGCCTTCAAGCTGGCCATCATCCTAGGCCCACCATTGATACCCCGCCCGCGAGCGGGGTATCAGTATGAAGGGTAACTTTCGGGAGAAACTATGATGATTAAGCGATATACCCGTCTGATACTTCCGCTTATAGCGGTGTTAGCCTTGGCTACGGTGCCAGGTGTACGGGCAGCGGAGTTATGTGTGCCACTCAAGCCTGAATTCTGGGGGGCACATTGTGTGGAGCAACTAGGCGAGGGCAACGGTTACAGATCAAGCTTCGTGGATGACTTCCTGAATCGTAAGCAACCGCACCTACCGTTCTCACCCCTGATTGGTGAAGCATCCGGGACAGATGATGGCAACAGTCCGATCTATTCGCTGCTACGAAGAGATTTGAGGTCGGAAACGCCCGACGTTTATACACCTCAGTCGTAAAGCCAGCTTTGTATCTGTCGAACACAAAGCCACCTGGGAAACCAGGTGGTTTTTTTTATGGGTGATCTATCAGTGCATTCGAAAAATTCTGACAACCAGTTCTGATTTAGCGAATTGAATGCCTGAACATAAGCAATAGTAAACAGTCCGGGTGCGAGACGCACTGAGATCTCGCTTATCAAGCCAGGACACTAGCGAGGTATTTATATCGAACAGGCCTTTAAACGGGGAGTCGCATTTCGACACCTATGATGCTTCACACGTGGAAAGTGGCAATGCGCGTTGTGGCCATTTTCTTATAGTTGAACTTGGCTAGCATACAATTAACATCGCTAGCCCGAAAATGGATAGAGATCATGCACGTTAA
>CAYMFQ010000023.1:32288-48183 GCA_964389335.1 uncultured Granulosicoccaceae bacterium | reverse complement strand
CGACCACTTTGTGGTACCACTCCCAGGCTTCCGGATTGATTGGCTCACCGACCGAGCCCAGTAACCGCAGGCTCTCGCGTGAGTGTTTTTTAACCAGTTCATCGCCCTGTGCCATTAACGCGCGCAGTGCAGTTGGAGCGGTATAGAAAATATTGACCTGGTGCTTGTCGATGATCTCCCAGAACCTGCCGGCATCCGGGTAGGTGGGGACACCCTCAAACATCAGCGTGGTCGCACCGTTCGCCAGTGGGCCGTAAACGATATATGAGTGGCCGGTTACCCAGCCAACGTCCGCTGTACACCAGTAGATGTCACCATCGTGGTAGTCGAATACGTACTTATGCGTCATCGCGGCATAGAGAATGTAACCGCCGGTTGTGTGCAGTACGCCTTTGGGCTTGCCCGTAGAGCCTGAGGTGTAGAGGATGAACAGCGGGTCTTCTGCGCTCATTTCCTCTGCCGGGCAAGACTCGGAGCCGGCTTCGACCAGTTCGTGATACCAGACATCGCGGCCATCAACCCAGCCAGTGGGCTCTGCGCCGTGTTTGACGACAACCATCTTGCGTACACTTGGTGTGTCTTCGCAGGCTTTGTCGGCATTTGATTTGAGTGCGACTTTTTTTCCGCCCCGCAGACCCTGATCTGCGGTGATGACAACCGAGCACTCTGAATCATTAATGCGGTCGCGCAGTGCATCCGGCGAGAAGCCACCGAAAACCACAGAATGCATGGCGCCAATGCGCGTGCATGCCAGCATGGCAACAGCCGCTTCAGGGATCATCGGCATATAGATGCAGATGCGATCGCCTTTTTTTACCCCGAGGCCTTTGAGTGCCGAGGCAAACTGGCAAACTTCAGCGTGCAACTCGCGGTAGGTGATCTTGCGCTGCACACTCGGATCATCGCCTTCCCAGATGATCGCAACCTGATCACCGCGGGTTTCAAGATGTCGGTCCAGGCAGTTGTGCGAAACATTGAGTTTGGCACCTTCAAACCACTTGATGTCAGCCTTGTGGTAGTCCCATTCCTGGACTTTGTCCCATGGCGTGTACCAGTCAATGAATTGATTGGCCTGCTCGGCCCAGAACGCATCCGGGTCATCGATGGAACGCTGGTACATCTCCTGATATTTCTCATCGTCGATCCAGGCCCGGTCCGACGATTCGGCGCTCACCGGGTAGGTTTTCGATTCAGACATTCAGTTCTCCGCATGTAGTTGCCGCGTGATGGCGCAAGATGTTGAAAGATATGGTGACATCGCGATCTGGTCAACCATTAGTGGCAACCGAATTTTGTTTTTGGATGTCAATTGAAACGTTACCGATACGATTGCGTTTCCAATTTGATACAGCGAACGCTAAAAACTGGTCCGCGTTGTCGCATTCGTTTTTTTGGGGTGCCTGCTGGCCCAGGTAGCGCCAGCTTTGCAGCAGATTTTCTAAGGGTTTGCAGTCGTCAAGCGCTTCCGCGCGGCTCTGTTTACTGAGTTTTTGCCGTCCGCTGGTGACCAGCGGTACATGCAGGTATTCCGGTTGAGGATATCCCAGCGCCTGCTGCAGAACTATTTGCCGGGCAGTATTGTCGAGCAGGTCTGCGCCGCGCACGATGTGCGACACACCCTGCCACGCGTCATCGACGACAACGGCCAGTTGATAAGCGTAAAACGGGCCGCGACGGCGAACGATAAAATCGCCGACTGTTTCGGCGACGTTTTCAGTCATCTGCCCGAAGTTAGCGTCATCAAAGCTGGTGCGCTCGGAAGAGGTCTGCAGGCGCAACGCGCTAATGCCATGCGGATGTTTCTGATGGCGGCAGGTGCCCGGATAGGCGTGGTCGCCTGTTTTTTCTGCCAGCTGCCGCAATTGCTTGCGCGTGCAGGTGCAGGCATACAGTCGGTTCATCTGTCGCAATAGCTCAAGGGCTGCATCGTAGGCCGCCGAGCGCTGGCTTTGATAAACAATGCTGTCATCCCAGTACAGGCCATGCGCGGCCAGGCTTCGGATAATAAGGTCACTGGCGCCTGGCTGTTCGCGCTGCGGGTCAATGTCTTCGATGCGTAGTAACCAGGCGCCCTGGTGTGCACGAGCGTCAACCCAGCTTGCGAGTGCCGAGGTCAGAGATCCAAGATGCAGGGGGCCGGTCGGAGAAGGCGCAAATCTGCCAATGTATGTGGAGATTTGCGCCATTATTCCGCTGCCCGTTCAGGCGAGCAGGGTGCTCAGGCGATTTGCTTTTCGCGAATTTCTTCGAGCGTTTTGCACTCGATACACATGTTCGCGGTGGGGCGTGCCTCAAGTCTGCGGATACCGATATCAACACCGCAGCCGTCGCAGAAACCGTACTCGTCTTCGTCGATCTTGACGATAGATTCATCAATCTTTTTGATCAGCTTGCGCTCACGATCGCGGGTACGCAATTCCAGGCTGAACTCTTCTTCCTGTGTGGCCCGGTCGTTTGGGTCGGGGAAGTTGGTCGCATCACTTTTCATATGGCCGACGGTACGATCTACCTCTTCCATCAGCGATTGCTTCCAATTCAGCAGAATTTCGCGGAAGTGTTCCAGCTGCCCGGTGCTCATGTACTCCTCGTCCTTTGCGGGCTCGTACGGAGTAAATGTTTTGAACTGTCCATTGGCAGAGATACTGCCAACACTGGCAGTGCCTGACTGGGATTTGGCCGGCGACTTCTTCGCGGCGACTTTTTTCTTCGCCGTAGTGCCGGCTTTACTCGCCGTTGCTTTCTTGGCGGTGGTCTTTTTCTTGGCGACGGCGGTTGGTGTGCTGGTCAACTTTTTCGTTACCTTCTTTTTAGCGGCGGATTTCTTAGCGGATTTTTTCTTTGCGGCGGGCTGGCTGGTCGTCGAAGTTTTGCTAACAGCAGTCCTGGCCGTTGCGGTCTTGGTGGCGGCCGATTTGGCAACCGTTTTTGACGCTTTCACAGATGATTTCTTTTTGGCAGCCATACTTGCACCTTGTCCAAAATCGAAGCCGCACGTTTCTACCAGAATCGCACTGGAATGGCAAATATTGTGTTGTTTTTCTGTGAAACCCGGACCATCTGGTAGGCTTTATGTCGAATCGGTCCGAGGCGAATTTTCGCCCACTTCGGCGTCGAATTCTCCCTTTGCGACACGAATTTTGACCGACTGCCCAGGTGTCAGCGACGACGCATCGCGAATCACATTGCCGGCTTTGTCCTGCGCTATCGCATAGCCTCGTTCAAGCGTTTGCAGGGGGCTGATTGCGTGCAGCGCCCGGCGGCTGCCCTCGAATCTGAGGCGTTGCTGGTTGACCGCAGCTGTAGCCAGTGCCTGCAGACGTCCGCTGAGACCGCTAAGCGATTGTTGCCGGCGTTGTAGCTGACGGTCGGGGGATAGGCGCTGCAGGCGTTTGCGCAAAGACTGAAAGCGCTGCTCGCGAATGCCGTTTTGCGTATGCAAAGCCCGCGTCAGGCGCATTTCCAGTTCATCGCAGCGCTGTACCCGCTGTGCCAGTCGATTGCGCGGATGCTGGGCCGCCAGCCGTTTAACCAGGCGCTGGCAATTGTGGTTCAGCGTGCCGTGGCGACTGGAAAACGCGCGTCCCAGCCGCTGGGTATGCTGATTCACCAAAAGCTGCAACGCCGACTGATCGGGGCTGCACAGTTCCGCGGCGGCAGATGGGGTTGGGGCGCGCAGATCAGCGACCAGGTCCGCAATGGTGTAGTCGATTTCATGCCCGACACCGGACACCACGGGCAATGCGGACGCGAATATTGCCTGAGCGACGGCCTCTTCATTAAAGGCCCATAAGTCCTCTATTGAGCCGCCGCCGCGAATCAACAACAGCAGATCGCATTCTGCACGACGGTTAGCGCGCTTCAGCATCGTGACAATTGACGGTGCTGCCTCTTTACCCTGGACTGTAGCCGGGTAAACGATGATCGACGCGCGCGGATAGCGGCGCTGCAACACCTTGATCGCATCCTGCACGGCTGCTCCGGTGGGGGAGGTCACAATGCCAATCGCCTGCGGGTATTCCGGAATCTGCTTTTTATGCGCCTGATCAAACAGCCCCAGTTCATGGAGTTTTTTCTTGGTGAGCTCGAACTGTCGCTGCAGGTCACCGGTGCCGGTTTCTGTCATGCGATCGACAATTAGCTGATAGTCACCGCGCGCCTCGTACAGTCCCAGGCGACCTCGACAAAGTACTTTCTGGCCGTCTTTTGGCTCGAAGTTTAGTCGGCGGTTATCGTTGCGGAACATGGCACAGCGCAATTGCGAGCGCTGGTCTTTCAGTGAGAAGTACATGTGCCCGGTGCGAGCGCGCATGGTGTTTGATAGTTCGCCTTCAACCCAGACGGTACCGAATGTCTGGTCGAGTAACCATTTCACCTCGCTGTTGAGCGCGGATACGGTAAAGACCTGGTCCACAGGCATGGACATCTGCTGCATGAGTAGGAACTCGTGGATGGGGCGGAACAGACGAGACTGGAAAAAGAAACAGACTCAAACGATGTTAAACATTGTACGCCACTGCGGTCGAACCGTATAATGGGTTGACCGATTCGATCCCTCCCTCCGGTCATATAGCGAACTGTACCGAATGAACATAGTTCAGGATGCACTCACCTTTGACGACGTGCTGCTGCTGCCTGCTCACTCACGCGTCTTGCCCAACCAGATAGATCTTCGTACGCGGCTTACCTCGCAGCTACAACTCAATTTGCCTTTGTTGTCAGCCGCAATGGATACCGTCACCGGTGCCAGGCTGGCAATTGCAATGGCGCAGGAAGGCGGCATCGGCATAATCCACAAAAATTTGTCGATCATCGATCAGGCTGCCGAAGTGCGCAAGGTAAAGCGTTTTGAAAGCGGTGTCGTGCTCGACCCGATTACTATTAATCCGTCAACTACTATCGGTGAAGTGCGTGAACTCACTGCCAAACACGGAATCTCTGGTTTGCCGGTTGTCGACAGTACCGGACTGGTAGGCATTGTCACCAAACGCGATATCCGTTTTGATACGCGAGAAGATGAACCGGTGTCGTCCATCATGACACCGCGCGAAAGGCTGGTAACCGTACCGGTTAACGCACCGCGTGAAGAAGCGGTTGCAAAACTACACCAGCACCGCATCGAAAAAGTGCTGGTTGTTAACGATGATTTTGATCTGCGCGGCATGATCACTGTCAAAGACATTCGACGCGCGCGCGATTATCCGCTGGCGTGTAAGGATGATCAGCAGCGTCTGGTTAGCGGTGCTGCGATTGGTGTGGGTGCTGACACCGATGAGCGTGCAGCGGCACTGGTTGAAGCGGGGGTCGATGTGCTGGTTGTCGACACCGCACACGGACATTCCCAGAGCGTGATTGATCGCGTCAGTAAAACCCGCAAAGACTATCCGGGTATTCAAATAATCGCCGGCAACATTGCTACCGGTGATGCTGCCAAAGCGCTTGTCGATGCCGGTGCCGATGGGCTGAAGGTTGGTATTGGGCCGGGCTCAATTTGTACCACTCGCATTGTGGCTGGCGTTGGTGTGCCTCAAATAACGGCAATCGATAACGTGGCTGAGGCGGTCTCGAGGGACAACATACCTGTCATCGCTGACGGCGGTATACGCTTTTCAGGGGATATAGCCAAAGCTATTGCGGCGGGCGCATCAAGCGTTATGGTTGGCAGCCTGCTGGCGGGTACCGAAGAAGCACCCGGTGAAGTGGAACTCTATCAGGGGCGTTCGTATAAATCCTATCGTGGCATGGGGTCGGTGGGCGCGATGCAACAGGGTTCCAGTGACCGGTACTTTCAGGACACCGTCGAATCAGAGCGAAAGCTTGTGCCTGAAGGTATTGAGGGACGCGTGCCCTACAAGGGGCCTTTGTCTGCTGTCATCCATCAACTGGTTGGCGGACTGCGTTCAGGCATGGGCTACTGTGGTTGCGAAGATATAGAAATGATGCGGCGTCAATCCGGTTTTGTCAGAGTCAGTGCAGCAGGTATGCGAGAAAGCCATGTGCATGATGTACAGATTACCCGCGAACCGCCTAACTATCGTCTCGATTAACTTCCTTTCCTGTTCCTTCACTGGTGACGCTGTGAAGGACTGGCAGATGCAAAGCCTGACCTGACTGCTCATTCTGCGCAGACTTTCGACATTAATTTTTTAGTTCGCCACCCGGCGACAGACGACGCCATTTGCTATGACGAACCCGTTTGCAGACATAAAGAAAGACAAGATACTGATTCTCGACTTTGGCTCGCAGTTCACACAGCTGATTGCCAGAAGGGTCAGAGAGCAGCAGGTGTATTGCGAAATTCATAGCTGTGATGTCGATGATGCGTTTATCACTGAGTTTGCACCGCGGGGCATTATTTTATCTGGTGGCCCGGAGTCAGTAGCCGCGGAAGATACCTTAACCATTCCCGATAGTGTGTTTGAACTGGGGGTGCCGGTGCTGGGCATCTGTTATGGCATGCAGGCGATGGCAGCGCACTTTGGCGGACAGGTGGAAATAGCCGATCACAGTGAATTTGGTTATGCAGTCGCACGTGCTCGCGGTCATTCAGAACTGCTCCGTGACATAGAGGATCGAAGCAACGAAGACGGACATGGTCTGCTCGATGTCTGGATGAGTCATGGCGATCGAGTGGAAAGCCTGCCCGAGAACTTTAAGTTAATTGCCAGTACCGATAACGCTCCGATCGCTGGTATTGCAGACGAGTCGCGCAAACTCTACGGTCTGCAGTTTCACGTTGAGGTAACTCATACCAGTAAAGGTCGCGAAATAATCGGCCGCTTTGTGCGGGACATCTGTGCGTGTCAGCCTGGCTGGCAACCAGATAGCATTGCCGAACGCTGTATCCATGAGATGCGTGAGCAGGCCGGTAATGATGGTGTGCTACTGGGATTGTCCGGCGGAGTAGATTCATCGGTGGTTGCCGCGCTGCTGCATCGGGCCGTTGGAGAAAAGCTGGTATGCGTGTTTGTCGATACAGGTCTACTGCGTCTCAATGAAGGCGATCAGGTTATGCAGACGTTTGCCAGTAACCTGGGCGTGAACGTTATTCGGGTCGATGCAGAAGATGAGTTTCTCAATGCACTGCAGGGTGTGGCTGACCCGGAGCAAAAGCGCAAAATTATTGGCAACCTGTTTGTCGAGATCTTTGAGCGCGAGGCTAAAAAGCTGTCACAGGTCAGCTGGCTGGCACAGGGCACGATCTATCCCGACGTGATCGAATCCGCAGCCAGTGCCAGTGGCAAGGCACACCTGATCAAGAGTCATCACAACGTCGGTGGATTGCCGGAAAAGATGTCCCTCAAGTTGGTCGAACCACTACGTGAATTGTTTAAGGATGAAGTGCGCGCTGTAGGTAGAGAGCTTGGCTTACCGGCGCACATGGTCGATCGACACCCGTTTCCGGGGCCTGGTCTTGGGGTGCGCATCCTCGGTGAGGTCAGGCGCGACTATGCCGAGACTCTGCGACGCGCCGATCACATCTACATCGAAGAACTGCGCAAGCATGGCCTCTACGAAAAAGTCTCTCAGGCATTTGCCGTGTTCCTTCCGGTAAAGTCGGTCGGCGTAACCGGCGATGGCAGGCGTTATGCACACGTGATTAGCCTTCGCGCGGTTGAGACGACCGATTTTATGACGGCAGGATGGGCGCATCTGCCGTACGAGTTTCTTGATGTGGTCTCGCGCCGGATTATTAACGAGATCGAAGGGATCTCGCGCGTGGTTTATGACATTTCAGGCAAGCCTCCCGCCACTATAGAGTGGGAATAAGTGACGCCACTCCCGATTTAATCTTTCTGAGCCGCATGAAGCGGAATGCCGATTGCTTATAGTTTCTTGTTCAATTTTCGAATTGTTCGTCTATAACAAATGGTAGGCACGCATTGTCGCGTGACATCGTCAGTAACAAGAAGCGGCTAACAGCTTCCCAATATGTCACCGAGTGACTGGTGGGCGAACAGCTAATACTCAGAAAATCGGGAAAACCTACAATGAAGATTAATAAGTCCCTCGTTGCAACGCTCATAAGTATGTGCCTGTGCTCGCCTGCAATGGCGGCAAACGGCGACTTCCACAAAAAGCTGTACATAGGTGGTGCAGGCGGCGTAACCAAGGTTACTCCCGAGATCAGGGGTGATCAGGCACTTGAAGTAACAGAAGATGAAAGTGAGGGCGCAAAGGCGTTCATCGGATGGGACTTCCGACCCCACATGGCTCTTGAACTTGGTGTCGCCGACCTCGGTGAAGCCGAAATTGGCCCGAATAACGCGGGTACCGTTGGCTATGAAGTCGCGGATCTGAGCCTGGTTTACCACTTCTACAATCTCGGCGGTTACGACCGACTGATCAACCGTCAGGGTCTTGGCGCGTTCTGGAAGCTGGGTATCGGTACCATGGATAACGAAAGTGATCTGACTGTTACTCGCCGTAACGACGTGCACGCTATGTTCGGCTTTGGTGTTGAATACGGCACGCGCATCGGCCTGGCACTGCGTGGTGAAGTTGAAGCATTTGACGAAGATGCGATGATGGCATCACTTGGTCTGTTATGGCGCATCGGTCGCAGTGGCGGCTCTGATGTCGGTCTGTTTGGTGGCGACACTGACGCAGCGGCCCTCGGTGGCGACGACACCGACGGCGACGGCATACCGAACAACCAGGATGACTGCCCGGATACAGCGGCTGGTGAGCCGGTTGATGCAACGGGCTGTGCCATCTTCGGTGGCGTACTTGACGGCGTTAACTTCGCCAGCGGTTCTGACGAACTGACCGACGAAGCGCAATCAGTACTGAATGATGCGGCCGACGCGCTGCTTAAGTATCCAAATGTTAATGTTGAAGTGCAGGCGCACACCGACAGCCAGGGCGCTGCAGATTACAATCTTGACTTGTCCAAGCGTCGTGCGCTGGCCACCGTTCGTTATCTGATGCTCCGTGGTGTTCCTTCTGAGCAGCTGCAGGCTCGCGCATTCGGTGAATCAAAGCCGATTGAGTCCAATGACAGCGCTGAGGGCAGAGAAGCCAACCGCCGTGTTGAGTTCCATATGACGGACAATTAGTAACCGTTCACAACGGCTTACAACTGCCGCGCGCAGTTGTTACACTAAAAGCCGCGCTCCGGATGACCCGGGGCGCGGCTTTTTCATTTTTGAGATCATACAACGGTGAATTCCGATAAAAATCAATTGAGCCGTGCGCGGCTCGGCGCCGTGGTTGTGCTTGTCGGTCTGTTAACCACCACAGGGTGTGCTTCGTTACGTGGCGGCGATACGGGACAGAGTGATCCCGTTGCACAGGCGCTGGATGCGTACGTCACTGAAGACGGTGTTATCTCGCATGAGGTCACTGACGAAAACGTTGCGCGGCTGTGGCAGGAATCGGAAATCTTCAGGCGCAATGGCGATCTGGAAAGCGCGCGTGGCAGGTTGCAGCAGGCTATCGTGATCACGCCGAAAGATGCCGTGTTGTGGAGTCGTGCAGCGGAAATTGAGTTGTCTCGCAGCGAGCATTTGCGGGCGGAAAACTACGCTGCCAAGTCTAATTTTCTGGCGACAGTCGGCAATCGCCCGCTGCGCTATCGCAACTGGCTGATTATTCAGCGTGCGCGCGAAGGCAGAGGCGATCTGCTCGGCGCCCGCGAGGCCGAAATCGAAACCACCCGCCTGACGCAGTGAACCGGAGTTCACGCCCAGGCGCCGGATGAGCAGCGAGCGAGAGCAGTTACCCACCGATCAGGCCGATGACAGCCAGCCGGCCGCGGATGCCGTAGATGTGATCCTTGGCGCCGCATCTGCCGACCTGCTCGGCAATCATGGCCCGTTTGTCGAGAGCAAGCCCGGCTTTAGCGCTCGCGCTGAGCAGCAACAACTCGCGTCGGCCATTGACCTTTGTATCGAAGAAGACAACGTACTGGTTGGAGAGGCCGGTACCGGTGTCGGCAAAACCTTCGCCTATCTGGTCCCGGCGATAACCTGCGGCAAACGCGTCATCATCTCTACCGGCACCCGCCATCTGCAGGATCAGCTGTTCCACAACGATTTGCCGGTCGTAAAACGCACGCTCGGCCGCAATCCTCGCACGGCACTGCTCAAAGGCCGCGCCAACTACCTGTGTCGCGCACGGCTCGAGCGCGCTCTGCAGAATCCGGTTTTGCGTACACCGCAGTTCAAGACCCAGCTCGCGCAGATTCGTCACTGGGCAACGCAGACCCGCAGTGGTGATATTGCCGAGGTGCTGGAGGTGCCGGAAACCTCCGAAATCTGGTCGTACGTTACGTCGAACGATGACTTTTGCGCCGATCACAGCGCCGAGGAGCAAGCTGGCTGCTTTATTAATCGCGCTCGCAAGAAGGCGATGGATGCAACACTGATCGTGGTTAATCATCACCTGTTTTGTGCCGATCTGGCGTTAAAAGAAGGGGATTTTGGCGAAATTCTGCCCGATACCGAAGTCGTGGTTATCGATGAGGCGCATCAGTTGCCAGACACCGCTGCGGTATTTTTCGGTCGCCGACTAAGCAGTCGGCAGCTGCTCGACCTGGCGCGCGACTCGCTGTCTGAATTTCTGACCGAGGCACCAGACGTAGAGGAGATCAGAGACCGCTCCGCGCGCCTGGAAAAATCCGTGCGAGACTTTCGGCTGGCGATGGGCGTGGAACCGCGTCGCGATGCGTGGGCTACGGTAGAAAATGAGCCGGGTGTACAGGGCGCACTTGATCATCTGCGAGAATCGCTCGAATTGTTGTTTGAACCGCTCGATGTTGCGTCAGTGCGTGGCAAGGGGCTGGAAGGGTGTCGTCGGCGTTGTCTCGAACACATGGAAGTGCTGGAGTCTTACACCAACCTTAGAGACGAAGACTACATTCACTGGTTCGAAACCTATCGCACCGGATTCAGCCTTAACCTGACACCACAGACTGTGGCAAAGCCGTTTTCGACAGCACTGGGTCAGCTCAATTGCTCCTGGATTTTTACCTCCGCAACACTTGCGGTAAATGGCAGCTTCGAGCACTTTAAGTCTCAGCTCGGGATAGAAGATGCGAACGAAATCCTGCTGGACAGCCCGTTCGACTACAAAAAAAATGCAATGCTATATCTGCCGGCCAATATGCCTCAGCCGCAGGAGCAAGGCTTTAATGATGCGGTGCTGGCGGTGGCGAGGCAGGTGGTTTCGGCCAGCAGCGGGCGCTGCTTTGTACTGTTTACCAGCCATCGGTCGCTGGCGTGGGTGGCGGCGGAGCTCAAACGTGATTGCCAGTACCCGATTCTGGTGCAGGGGCAGATGCCTAAGCGTGAGCTGGTTGATGCGTTTCAGGCTATGGGGAATGCAGTGCTGCTTGGCACCAGTAGCTTTTGGGAAGGTGTTGATGTTCGCGGGCATGCACTGTCCGCGGTTATTATCGACAAGCTGCCGTTTGCATCGCCCGGTGATCCGGTGCTGCAGGCGCGCATTCGTCACCTGCAGAACAATGGCATCAACGCGTTCGCTGACTTCCAGCTGCCCAAAGCGATCCTGACCCTGAAGCAGGGCGTTGGCCGCTTGATTCGGGACGTTGATGATCGGGGAGTGCTGGTGATTTGCGACCCACGGCTGCAAACTCGTGATTACGGCAATACATTTTTGAATAGCTTGCCAGCCATGCGCATTGTGCAAAACCCGCTCAGTGTGGAAAACTTCTTTGCCAATACGCCAACTTCCCAAAGCTAACGTCGGTTGCCAACCTTATTTTTGCAATGCCCGATCCGAAACATCCATTAAAAATTGCCGCTGTCGATACTGCCACGGAGGCTTGTTCCGCAGCGCTGTATGTGAATGGCGAGGTTACTTTTCGCTATACCGTTGAACCGCGCGTCCATGCTCGGGCATTGCTGCCGATGCTTGATGAATTGTTAACTGAGGCGAATATTGCTCCGCTCGAGCTCGACGCTGTCGCCTTTGGCCGTGGGCCGGGAGCGTTTACCGGGGTGCGAATCGCAACAGCGGCCGCGCAGGCGATTGCACTGGCAGCAGACGTTAACACCATGCCGGTGTCGACACTTGCAGCTATTGCACACCGATGTCATCGCGAACATGGTTGTGAACAGGTTGCCGTTGCGATTGATGCACGTATGGGTGAGGTCTACTGGGGGGCCTATCAAAATCTGTCAACACGGCCAGAACTGATTGGCGAAGAACAGGTTTGTGCACCTGAATCAGTGCCGCCGCTTGATGCTGGCTGGGTTGCAGCGGGTACTGGCTGGCAAAGCTATGCAGAGCGGCTGCAACACAACCAGGCGGTTAGGCTTGCCGGTGTCGAACCCTTCCCGCACGCTGTGGATGTGCTCAGCCTCGGGATTCACCAGTACGTGAACAACGAGACTGTGCGCCCGGATGATGCGAAGCCCGTGTACCTGCGCAATAATGTGGCGAAGACCGAAGCCGAGCGCAGACAGGAAAAACAGCAACGCAGTTAAATGGCCGTCGCGTGCAGTTGTACATCCTGTTACAGATAAAACCTGCGGTGCTTCCGATAATAGGGACATACTGGCTTTGCCGGTCTCGGGAGACAACTCTTGCACACCAAACCAGCGGTACTTTTTATCTATGCCAGCGCGCTTTGGAGCTCTGTGCTTGCGGCGGATATTTCACGCGATGTGCGTGGTACGGACGCAAGGTCAGAGTCGTTTGCAGAGGTTGGTGTTGGATTCGGCCTGGGACGCGTCGCGATAGCGGGGTTCAACGAGGGCAATGACGAGTTCTCTGAGATAGACGAAGTCGGTGCGGAGCTGGTTTTATTTCTAAGCACACGGCTTGAGTGGGAAGGATTATTCGTCGAGCTATTTCACGAGAGCTTCGCACTTGGCACTGTCGGTTACAACGCCTGGAGCAACGATGAAGTTGAGTTTGATCTGATCCTGACCAGCACGCTCGGAGAGCTCGACCCCGGAGATGTAGCCGGATTTGAGTCTCTGAACGAGCGTGATGCAGCTGTCGAAGCCGGTGTTAGAAGCATCGTCTACAGTGACGATAACATTCTTCAGTTTGAAGCGATTGCAGATGTTTCGGGCACGCACGACGGGTTTTCCGTTAGCTGGCAGTTTGGCCGCAACTGGCAGGTGCGCAACTGGGCTACCCACGCGTTACTGGGGTTGCGGTATTTTTCCGATGACATGACCGATCACTACTTTGGCGTATCTGCGTCCGAGGCCAGTGGAGCGGATGTGTTAAACGCGTATCGGGCTGATGAGGCAATCGTCAGTTCTATCGATTTGGGCGCAACGCGGCCAATCAATGAAAACTGGGTATTCAGAGCCAATGCCACGGTTTTTCGATTGCCTGACTCAGTGCTTGACAGTCCGTTTGTAACCGAACGTATTGCCTGGCAGTTGGGTGCTAACGCTGTGTATGTATTCTAGTGGCCCTGCGGCGCGTGAACATCAGGATTTGTTTCGCGATGGCACTGCTGGCCGGTGCTTTTCATTTGGTTGCGAAAGCGGACAGCGACAAACCGACCGATACGAGCCAGTCGGATGCATTAACGATTAAGCCTGATAAGTGCATTTCCCTGAGGCAGGGGCTGGTCTGCTACCAGCGTGTTAAATTCACCTGGAGACTGGATGATGCTGGTGAGTATTGTCTGGTTGAAGACTCGGATGCTGATCCAATCAAGTGTTGGTCACAACAACGAACGGGCTCGCTGATAACCGAGTTTGCCGCCCGCGAAAGCACACACTATTACCTGATTGATCGCGTCGATAACCGTCGTATCGGAAAAGCCACGATGCAGGTTGCGTGGGTGTATCGCAACAAGAAACGCAATCGCAAACGCTGGCGTTTGTTTTAAGGAAGAATCGTTGAGTAAGGATCCTGTGTTAAATGTGCTCGTGGTTGAAGATGATCCATCGCTCGCGAGCTGGATGTCAGACTACCTCACCGAAAACGGCTATCTGGTTACACTCGCAAACCAGGGCGACTACGCGATCAGCATAATTGAAGATGATCAACCGGATCTGGTGATACTCGATATCAATCTACCCGAGGTTAATGGCTTTGACGTGTGCCGATCCGTGCGGCAGTTTTACACTGCACCGATACTGATGTTAACTGCACGATCAGAAGAATCAGACGAGGTCGATGGCCTGGAGTGTGGGGCCAATGACTACATGGTGAAGCCGGTACGACCACGAGCGTTGCTGGCCAGAATAGCCCGTTTATTAAAGACCGACATCTCAACAGACAGGCTGGAGGTAGGCGGGTTGTGTATTGATCTGTCGTCGAGAACGGTCACACTGAATGCAGCGACAGTGGAGCTCTCTTCCAACGAGTTTGATCTGCTGTGCCAATTGGTTGAACACGCCGGTGAGGTGCGTCGTCGCGAGCAGTTGGTTGAAAACCTGCGAGGTATCGAATACGACGGCTTTAACCGATCGGTAGACATACTGGTGTCACGCCTGCGCAGGAAGCTGCACGACGATGCGACATCTCCCACCCGTATTAAAACAGTGTGGGGTAAAGGTTATCTGCTGGCTGCAGACGCCTGGTAACCATGCGGCTATTAGTTGCCTCGCTGATTCTGGTTACATTTGCCACGTTAATTGGCTTTGGCTGGGCGCTGGATGTTTTGTTTGTCAAAGCGCTGCCGGCGGACGAAGATGCGGATATAACCGCCTGGTCGGCTGTGGCAAGGCAATTGTCGACAACTCTGGATCAGGGCGACATCAGTGACGCATTTGTGGAGCAATGGCCCGGTAGTCCGCCGCTTGAATTAATACCTTTGCAGGAATTTCCTCTACCTGCTGAAATGCGTAACGACTTTATCGACGGTGAGCCTCTGGTACTCGGTTCCGAGGATGGGTTATCGGTGCACTATTTTCTGCCGGCCAAAAACGCGGTACTAATACTGGGGCCGGTGCCTCCTCAGCTTGAAGATACTCACTGGCCGATGATATTTACGGCGATATTTTACGTTGGAGTGTTGTTGCTTCTGTTGTTCTGGATTACACCGCTGGTGAAGAGACTGTTGTCACTGGAGCAGTCCGCAAGACAGTTTGGGCGGGGTGACCTCAACGCACGTGTCAGTCGTAAAGGCGTGTCGTACATCGGCCCGATTGAACGTGAGTTCAATCGCATGGCCGGTCGCATTCAGTCACTGGTGGCGGACAACAAGTTATTAAGCTCTGCTGTCAGCCACGAGTTACGCACCCCAATAGCGCGGCTGCGGTTTGGAGTCGATGCGTTGTCAGATACACGTAATCCGGCGACCAGAGAAAAGTATATCCAGCGCATTAGTTCCGACCTAAACCTCATGGAGAGGCTGGTTAATTCGCTACTGAGCTATGCCAAACTAGATAATCAACTCAATGATGCGAGCCGCCAGCCAGTTGATCTGCAGTTATTGCTTGAAGAGTGTCTGCCGCAGTATCGCGATGAACGTGTGAGCATTTGTTATGACAGCGGTTGGCAAACGGGCTCGGTAGCGGAGCCTGCAACGGATAGTAAACCTCCACGTTATGTTGTTGTTGGCAATGCAGATCACTTGGCTATGCTGGTTAACAACCTGCTGGGTAACGCGGTAAAGTACGGCAACGACGAGGCGAGGGTAGCGTTGCAGCAAACGGCCGATACGATAGTTTTTAGCGTGGCTGATGACGGGCCTGGGATAGCACCGCATAAACGCTCGGAGGTATTGCAGCCATTTCAAAGGCTGGATGGCAACCGGCAGGAAGGATACGGTTTGGGCCTGGCTATTGTTGCAAGAATTGCAGAAGCACACGATGCAACGGTGGTGGTCGACACAGATGCCAGTCTTGGCGGCGCGATCGTTACGGTTTCTTTTTTTGTTTGAGTTTTTGTTTAAGCTTTTGTTTAAGGTAGCGCTGTCTTGCCGTTGGACTCAGCTTTTCGATGGCATAGCGCAGCA
>CAYMFQ010000023.1:17178-32188 GCA_964389335.1 uncultured Granulosicoccaceae bacterium | reverse complement strand
TTAAGGTAGCGCTGTCTTGCCGTTGGACTCAGCTTTTCGATGGCATAGCGCAGCATAGTCCGAGGCATGCTGGCGGCGTGTTGATCGAGAAAATCTGTCAGGCGCTTTTTGTCACGTTTACCGGCTTCGCGCAGCATCCAGCCTGCGGCCTTGTGCATCAGATCCTCCGGGTCAGACAGCAATTGACCGGCATAGCGGAAAGTGTCGTCGAGATCTTCCTGTCGGATATAGTAAAAGGTTGCCAGCATCGCTATACGTCTGTCCCACAGTTTTTTTGATGTGATCAATTTATCGACAGGAGCGCGGTCCTGGTTGTAGTACCAGCCACCGACGATTTGCGGTGCAGACACATCCACAAGGTCCCAGCCATTAATGTGTTTTTTTAATTTGAGATAACGCTGAGTGATCTGACGGCGGGCTGTGTCATCTGATCGTTTGAAGCTGTCGACCATCGACAGCAGTGCAAACAGTCTGACTTCATGCCATTCGTTTTGCAGTAGCTCAGACTGGTCCGATAGATTCAGCAGGTCGCGATAGTTTTTTACCTGCTCGCGAATCAGTGGTACACGAATACCGAGAAAGCGATCGTGTTCTGCGTACTCGCCGGGCCCTGTTTTATTAAAGCGCTGGCTGCCCGCAGCAAACTTCGGGTCAGCCAGTTTCTTTAACGATCGGATAACTTCAGTCTGGCGTGTCATAGACCTGATCCGGGGTACGCTCGCGCTACAGCTTTAGCGCGCTTTTGTACTCATCGGCAGAGAAGCCCACCAGCGACTGTTTGCCAATCACCAGTATCGGTCGTTTGACCATTGATGGATTGTCGCTCAGCAGTGCTGCTGCATTGTCTTCGCCTGTTGACTCTTTAACGGTGTCATCAAGTTTTCTCCACGTGGTACCGCGCTTGTTAACGATGGTCTCCCAGCCGTGCTTTTTAATCAGCTGTTGCAGCAAGGCCGTGTCGACCCCGTCAGTGCGATAGTCGTGGAATTGATAGTCGACCGAATGCTCCTCAAGAAAGCGGCGCGCTTTCTTGATGGTGTCGCAATTCTTGATGCCGTACATGGTTACGGTAGCCATGTTAGCCTCGCTCAGTCAACAACGCGCAGTAGTTCGTTAATACCAACTTTGCTGCGGGTTTTCTCATCAACGCGCTTGACGATTACGGCACAGTACAGACTGTATTTTCCGTCGTCAGAAGGCAGGTTGCCAGACACAACCACTGACCCGGCAGGGATGCGGCCATAGAGAATTTCGTCGTTCTCGCGATCATAGATACGTGTGCTCTGACCGATGTATACACCCATTGATATCACCGAACCCTGCTCCACAATGACGCCTTCAACAACTTCGGAGCGCGCACCAATGAAGCAGTTGTCCTCGATAATGGTTGGTGACGCCTGCAGTGGTTCAAGTACGCCGCCAATGCCAACACCGCCGGACAGGTGCACGTTCTTGCCTATTTGAGCACACGAACCGACTGTGGCCCAGGTGTCAACCATGGTGCCGCTGTCTACATAGGCACCGATGTTGACGTATGACGGCATAAGCACGGTATTTGGTGCGACATATGAGCCCTTGCGTGCCACAGCAGGTGGTACGACGCGGATGCCGGAGTTAGCAAACTCTTCGGCGCTGTAGTTGACGAACTTGCTGTCGACCTTATCGTAAAACTGCGTAAACCCGCCGGCGCTCATAGGCTCGTTGTCGCGAATACGAAACGACAGCAATACCGCTTTCTTCAGCCACTCGTTGACAACCCAGTCACCGACGCCGCGGGGTTCTGCCACACGCGCTTCGCCGGAATCAATCAGGCTGATCGCCTCTTCAATGGCTGCTTTGGTTTCGCTGTCGACTGTTGAGGGGGATATATCAGCGCGGCGCTCAAACGCTTCGTTGATCGAATCTTCAATTGATGACATCGGTGTCTCCGGAAGTGATTGTCAATGGATGTCAGTAAGCATCATCCATTGATACGGGATTGTTTAGTTTGTGTCTTGCAGGCAATCGGCTATGCGACTGGCGGCGTCGATACACTCGGCAACCGGTGCAACCAGAGCCAGGCGGATGTGCTGCGCGCCAGGGTTGTTGCCCTGAGCACTTCGCGAAAGGTAACTGCCCGGCAGCGCCAGTACATTTTTCTCACGAAGCAGCAGACGAGTAAATTCAGTGTCGTCGCGCTGCAGATTTGGCCACAGGAAGAAACCTGCCTCAGGTTGTTGCAGATTCAGCGGATCTGCCAGAATCGGCAATACTCTAGCAAATTTTTCCCGGTACAAGGAACGATTGGCAACCACGTGTTGTTCGTCGGACCACGCCGCAACGCTCGCGGTATCGGTGTGTACCGGCATCGCACAGCCGTGGTACGTGCGGTACTGTAAAAATGCCTTGATAATCGCCGCGTCGCCCGCCACGAAGCCTGACCGTAGCCCGGGCAGGTTAGAGCGTTTTGACAGGCTGTTGAACACAACACAGTTTTTGTAAGTGTGGTTGCCGCATTCAAAGGCGGCCTGTAGCAGGCCGGCAGGCGGGTTAGTTTCGTCGTGATAGATCTCGGAATAACACTCGTCAGACACGATCGTAAAGTTATAGCGATCAGCCAGCTCGATCAGGTGCTTTAGAGTCTCGGTGGGAACAACAGCACCGGAAGGATTGCCCGGTGTGCAAATGTAGAGAAGCTGGCAGCTTGCCCACACGTCCTCCGGTATGGCGTCGAGGTCTGGCTGATAGGCCAGTGCCGCTGGCGTGTTGTAAAACCACGGGCTTGCACCAGCCAGCAGCGCGGCCCCTTCGTATATCTGATAAAACGGGTTGGGCATCAGTATGTGCGGTCGAGCCGTATCGTGGCTGTCAAACACACACTGAGCAATCGCGAACAGTGCTTCGCGTGTGCCGGCGACTGGCAGTACATGAGCAGTCGGGCTTAACGAATCTGACGGCAATGCAAACCGGTTGCTCAGCCACTGGCAAATCGTCTCGCGCAGCTTAACGCTGCCCGGAGTAGGTGGATATTTGATAACACCTGCCAGTGCACTCTGCAGCGCGTCGAGCACCGCCGGTGGTGGTTCGTGCTGAGGTTCGCCTATGGATAGTCGAATCTGCTCGAAGTCTTTGGCAGGGGTTATATCTGCGCACAGACTACGCAACCGCTCAAACGGGTAGGGCTGTAACTTCGACAGGCGTTGATTCACCCGGTTGTACCCTGAGGCCGGAACCGAGAGTCCACTAGCTACCTCGATAGGTGCTGTAGCCAAACGGCGAGAGCAGCAGCGGTACGTGGTAGTGCTGGTCGATTGAGGTTATACCAAAGCGGATCACCACAATATCGAGAAACAGCAGGTCGCCTTCGACAACCTGGCGCTGCCTGAAATAGTCACCTGCATGAAAGTGAAGTTCGTAAACACCGGTGACCAGATGCCCGCTGGCAATTAGCGGCTCGTCGGTGCGACCGTCTGCGTTGGTCCGCCCTTCCTTCAGCTTGGTACCGTCCATGTACAATTCAAAGCGTACACTGGCTGCCGGTTTACCGGCACTGGTATCCAGGATGTGTGTAGACAAGCCGCTCATGAGTCTGTTCGGCGCTGCTGCCGCCCTTTCCAAAGAGCGGCGATTTTACCCTAACCACCTGCGGTTTACCCGCATTTCGTGCGTGGCGGCGCTGCGATTAACGCAGCACCTGTGACTCAATAGGTGTTGGCAGCGACCTCAATGCCTGAGCTGTCCAGCGCGTGATCCTGCGCGTTGGCGTACTTCGCCTTAAATTGTCTGTGTTGCGCCAGCGCATGTTCATCATGTTCGTAGATGTCAGCGCGGAACTGCGTGCGCCCGGCGTTGTCAACCCAGCTGCTCTGGTAGGTGAGGTGTACCGGAAGGTGTCGCTTGAGCTGTACGGTCTGGGTGTTTTTGCGCTCAAACAGTGATGTCAGTTCGGAGTCGCTCCAGCCGTCTGCGGCCAGAATCACGCGCGCCAGTTGGCGTGGGTGCTCTACCCGTATACAGCCATGACTGTAAGCGCGTCGATGTTTGGCGAACAACGACTTTGCATTGGTATCGTGCAGATAGATACTGAAGCGGTTCGGCATCATAAACTTAAGATCACCCAGCGCGTTCTTCTTGCCCGGCAGTTGTCGCAGGCGATACCTGCGTACGAATACGTTGGGCCGCAGTTCGTCGTCCGACAGCCTCCAGCGTGCGATGGGCTTGTTGTTGTCGCGCTGTATAATCTCGAAGTTATTGCGTTCCAGGTAGCCCGGGTTTTTCATTTCCTTGGGCATAATTTCACGCGCAATACTGGTCGGTACATACCACGACGGGTTAACCACCAGGTACTCCATGGAATCCGAGAACAGCGGTGTGCGATGCTTTGGCTTGCCAACCACCACATTCATATTCACTGCTACTTCGCCATCGAGGTTAACCTCCATATCGTAGCCGGCGGTATTCACGATAATATGCGAAGAGCCGGGGTCACGCGGCAGCCAGCGCCACCGGTTCAGGTTGACCTCAATCTGCGCAATACGTGTTTCTGCTGGAACATTCAGCTCAGCGACCGTGCGCGCACCGAGTAGCGAGTCCGCCTCTAGGCCGTGGCGCTCCTGGAAAGTTTTCAAACCTTCGGTTACTGCCCAGTCAAACAAATCATCAGAAGGCACCACACCTTCGTTGTGCTGATCGATCAGGTCTACAGTGGGCAGATCGCCACTTTCGGCCAGACGCCTTCTCAGCAGTGCGACCCGAGGATGCTTGTCACCTGCTCGCAGTGTTGGACCTGTCGGCACACGTGTCCATCCGCCGCGCTCAACCACGCGATGGTGTTCGTATAGTGCGCTTAGCAATGCGTGATAGCGTCGATGAACAGGTTGCAGGCTGTCGATGGTTTGTCGAAACGAACTCTCACCGGAGAAAAATTCATCAGTGAGGGTGCGGGTGTTAACAGCAGCCTGTTCCAGGTGCCAGCCATCGCTCTTTGACGGTGCTTCAATGTTGCCGTGTGCCAGGTCGTCAAAGTAACTGTAAAGGGCATCTGTCAGCAGCAACTCAAGATGGTACGGGTTCGCCGGTGATGCGGTGGTGGCCCAGTTGCGTAAGAGCGTGCTGTAGTACTTGGATGGGTCCAGCCCATAGAAGTAACACTCTTCGAGTTTCCCAATCACCGCCTGACAGGTAAAAGTTGGGCGGTTGTGTTTGTGCCAAAGCGGGGTGAATCGACGTTGTCGATAAGTACGCAGTACATTATCGATATTACGCAGATGAACACCGTCTGGCAGATCGTTAAGTGCTGCCAGTAACATTGACCTCGGGTTACTGTTCGGCTGCAGCACATTGGCTACGGCCTGCGAAGTAGTAAACCCGAATAATCCTGATGCTAACGCCAGTTGAACACTACGGCGAAGCAAGTTGCGCCTGCTTGAGTTAGTCATTTTTATAATTATTATTTTAGTTACTAAGGGTGCTAACTTTTTTTAGCTGGGCACTGTAACGGCAAGTGGCAGTTTTACTTTGAACGGATGAACATGTTTATGTGCAGTTGCTTCGGCAATCTCATCGTACAAGCGCGCCATACCTGCGTGTGGACACAGTGGTCGCTGATGGGCGATGGATATTTTGTGTGAACGCCATCACTTCAATTGACCGGGCGTGGCACCGACGGTCGGACATAGATTTTTATGTGCTGCGGCTTGAGCTGAACACCCGCTGGGCGATGGGCAACAAACAATTCAAGTTGCAGGACAGCCTCTCGCAACTGACACAGCAAAAGGCCACACGTGTGCTGAGCTTTGGCGGCGCCTGGTCCAATCATCTGCTGGCGTTGGCGCAGTCGACCAATATCCTTGGCTTGCCGTCAGTTGGTGTCGTTCGCGGTGACGAGGGTATAGACAATGCGATGTTGGCGTGCATGCGCAAACACGGTATGCAACTGCACTTTGTCAGCCGCGCCGAGTACCGCCAGCGTCACGAACCGCACTACTGCGAGCAACTCTGTCAGCGCTTGCGTTGCAGTCACTGGCTGCCGGAGGGTGGCGCCAGTGATCTCGCCGTCACCGGCTGTGAGCAGATTGTACGTATCGCTAATGATCAACTACGCGAGCAATCGCAGCTCAGTGGCCGTTCGCTCTTTGCATTGGCAGTTGGCACCGGTGCCACGCTCGCGGGCGTTGCGCGGGCTTGCGGGCAGGCGCAGCGGGCGTCAGGTGTACAGCTGGTGAATGATGTGCGGGTGTCGCGCAATGTCGAACGCTGGGCGGGTGAGTCTGGTCGAAGCTGGTCACTGCACCGCAGCGATAAGATCGGCGCTTACGCGCGGCCGTCGATCGACACGTTAAACTTTATTGTGCGTTTCTTCACGCATACGGGCATAGCGCTCGACCCGGTTTACACCGGGCCCGCTCTGGTTGCTGTGTTGCAACCCGAATACCTCGATACCGTTGAGCATGGCGCACGCGTGGTGTTTATACATACGGGCGGGCTTACGGGAGCCGAGGGCTTTCGCGAACAATTTAGCCGCTGCGATGATCAGCGGGGTGTTAGTGCCTATTTCAATACACTGAGCGAGCTGACAGCGCACTGATGGTGCTGGCAGCTGCTTTCGGTTATGAACTGCTGCTATTGCGAACATACTGTTCGCGCAACTGCCGATACGATTCGTAATCCTCAGCGTAGGATTTCAGGCACGGCTCATAGGCAAGCTGCTGATTGACCGAGTTCTGGCATTCGGCAGCACGCAGATAATTGTACGTGGCTTTATAAATAACCTGGCGATACGGGATATTGTCAGCAACGGTGCACCCACTCAGGCACAGTCCGGCGATGTTAAGTCCGGCGAAACACACTACAGCCCTGGAAACGGCCCGACCGGCACTCCGGTGACGTGAGCCAGCAATCGAAAGCAATCCAACGTGTCGCCCGCAAACCTTTATTGTTTTCATAGGTAGCTTGCAGATGATATGGCCGCACAGGCTACGACACCGGCGCGATCAGGATTGTTACGAAACGTTAGTTTACGTTCAGCCAATTTTGTGCGGTCTGTTGCCAGTGGTAACCTGCCGGGCTTAGGCTATTGAACTCCGTAAATTAATCAGAGATACAAACATCATGAAACTGGGCCGTGTTGCACTGGTCAGTGCGTGTATATCGTTGGCTGCCTGCTCATCTGCGTATTACAACGCGTGGGAAAAGGTTGGTTATCACAAGCGCGATATCCTGGTTAGCCGGGTCGAGAACACCCGTGATGCACAACAGGACGCACAGGAAGAGTTTCGCGACGCGCTGGAGCAATTTGGGTCAATTGTCGAAATTCAGGAAACCGATCTGAAAAAGGCGTACGACAAGCTCAACAGTGAATACGAAGACAGCACCGATGCTGCCGAAGAGGTGTCTGATCGCATCGATAAGGTCGAAGCTGTCGCCATTGCGCTGTTTAAAGAGTGGGAGCAGGAGATTGGGCAATATACCAATCAGAACTTCAAACGTACCAGCACCCAGCAACTCAAGTCGACGCGCAGCAAATACGACGAGATGCTGGCGAGTATGCGGCGGGCCGAAAAGAGCATGGCGCCGGTCCTGAGCACTTTCCGCGACAACGTTTTGTTCCTGAAGCACAACCTCAATGCGCAGGCAATTGGCTCGCTCAAGGGTGAGTTTGAGTCGCTGAAGGGCGATATCTCCGCGCTGATCGATGAAATGAACCGATCGATTGCCGAGTCTGATCGCTTTATTGCCGAGCTCAGTGGTTAACGCCTTCGCCGGTTTATCCCTAAGTATGAGCATCATTTTGTCCTTGCGTTAACCCGCGACTGTTGGTGGCCTGTCCCGAGCAAATCGGGAGCACATCCTGAGCAAATCCAGATCAAATCCAGATCAACGCGGGGGCATTGCGCGCCTGTCATTGATTGGGCGCAGATCTGGCATAACAATGGAATCTGCTTCGCTTGAAAATTCTGCCTGTCTGGCAGGGTTGTGCCAGTAGCGCCATGGCCGATCGAATCGGTCAAACAGGACAATCAACAGATGAATCCAACACTCCGAGCGTTCCTTTCCACGGACAGGTTATGTGCAAAAAGATCACGCGGGCTGTTGCCCGTAATGCGTTCAGCCGCCGGGCTGATTGGCGCTTTTTTGCTCTTTTGCGCGCCGATCACGCCTGTGAGTGCTGCCAGTATTTTCGGTATTCATGGCGGCGCTGCGCTGTGGAATCCTGATTTCAACGGCACGGTCGGGCAGAGCACCAATGGCTTTGATCTGAACGGTGAATTCTCTGAGTCGAGTGCTGACAGCTCCACGGTTTATGTTGCGGTAGAGCATTTCGTCCCCTTCATTCCAAATGCTATGGTGAAGCTCACGCCTTTGTCGGGTGAGGCAAGATCAGACAATGCCTCAGGTACACTCGGTGGCCTGATTACGCTGCAAGGCGAGGTGGACGCTGAGCTCGATCTCGATATGGCTGATCTAACGCTCTACTACGAGCTGCTGGACAACTGGGTCACTCTCGATCTTGGCCTTACCGCTCGTACGCTCGATGGTTTTATGTCAGCCACCGAAGTCAACACCAACACATCAGATCGAGTTAATGTAGATGCAGTGATCCCCATGCTGTACGGGCACGCGCGTTTTGATCTGCCATTCAGCGGCCTGGCCGCCGGACTGCGCGGTAACATCATCGGTTATCAGGGCAATAATCTCAGTGATCTCGAAGCCTATCTGCACCTGGAGGTCGACCTGATCCCGTTGTTTGATTTTGGCATCATGGGGGGCGTGCGGCGTCTGACCCTGGACATCGACGATCTCGATGACTGGAATTCCGATGCGACAATCGAAGGCGCGTTTATCGGGCTTACCGCCAGCTTCTAGGAGTCTGCGCAGTAGAAGTCTGCGTAGCGAGAGTAGGCTCCCTAGCGATCAATGTTATCCACAGTTTTGCTGCCCAGCCGATTGCCTGAATCGAGAGTAAGGCTGAGCAGCAGCACCGGAATCAGACCGGTGGCTACAATCATCAGCGCTGCCAGCGCGCTTTCTTCCAGCAGTTCGTCTGAGGCATACTGGTAAACGTAAGTTGCCAGAGTGTCGAAGTTGAATGGTCGTAGTATCAACGTCGCTGGCAGTTCCTTCATACAATCGACGAACACCACCAGCAGCGCTGTCACGATGCCGCTGCGCATTAGCGGAATATGCACACGCCACAGCATGCGACGCGGCCGATCACCCAGTGAGCGTGCTGCCATATCCATGCTCGGCGTGATTTTTTCCAGGCTGGATTCGACCGCCCCCAGCGCAACAGCCATAAAACGCACTGCATACGCGAAAATCAGCACGAAGATACTCCCGGTCAGCAACAGGCCGGTTGACACTCCAAAATGTTCGCGCATAAACGCGTCGAGCGCGTTGTCAAAGGTTGCGAAAGGCACAATGACTCCAATCGCCAGCACCGCGCCTGGCAGCGCATAACTGGTGCCGGCAAGACGTTTGCTGGCATCGAGCAGCACGCTTCGGCTGATACGTGCGTTGTAGGACAAAAAGATCGCGATGCTCACAGCCACTGCGGCGGCAATGGCTGACAACAACAGGCTGTTTAGTGCGATGGTGCGAAATTCCTCGTTCCACGATACATCGAAGTACTGGATCGCGTAGACCAGCAGCACGCCCGCCGGAATCACAAAGCCCAGTAACACGGGTAGCGAGCACAATACCAGCGCAGCAATGTTGGCCGCACCGGTCAGACGGGTGCGTTGCATGCGCCGAAATCGCGTAGCTGATGGCTGATAGAGTTTTTGATGCTTGCGGCTGAAGCGTTCAATGATCAGCAAAAACGTGACAAACACCAGTATCAGGCAGGCGATTTGCGCCGCACCGCCCAGGTTGTTCATGCCCTGCCATACGTCAAACAAGCCAGCGGCCAGCGTCGGCACAGCGAAGTAGTCAACCGTGCCGTAGTCATTGACGGTTTCCATCAGTGCCATCGCCACACCTATTGCGATGGCCGGTCGTGCCATTGGCAGCGACACGGCAAAAAAGCCGCTGCGTCGCGACTGGCTGAGGATTCGCGTCGCTTCGAAAAGTGATGCGGACTGCTCCAGGAACGCTGATCTCGCCAGCAGGTATACGTAGGGATACAGCACCAGAATCATCATCGAAATGGCGCCGCCCAGCGACCGAATTTTTGGGAAATAATAGTCTCTTGTGGTCTGCCAGCCGAACCAGTCGCGCAGAGCGGACTGCACCGGCCCGGCGAACTCCAGCAGGTCGGTGTAGACGTAGGCAACCACATAGGCTGGTACCGCAAAGGGCAGCAGCAACGCCCACATGAGCACAAAGCGTCCGGTGAAATCGTAATGGGTGACCATCCATGCGGTACCAACCCCGATGACGAGCGTGCCCAAAGCTACACCGCCCATCAGCGCCAGTGTGTGAAAGACATAGTTGGGCAGCACTGTCGCTAGCAGGTGCGGCCAGATATTTTCCTCCGGAAACAATGCCAGCCAAACCACTGATGCCAGCGGCAGGCAGATGGTCATCGCTACTGCGATTGCGGCAAAGGCACTGGTGCCCGGCAGCCGGATCAGGCCGGCTTTGTACCCAGCCCTGCTGTACGCGGAAACGCTAGACACAACGCATGATGTTCAATCGATACCCCGTTTATAAAGCGATAGCTGAGGATAATGCGAATTATTCTCATTTTCAATTGCTTTGCACCCAAAAGTGCATCATGTGGGTATTAGGAAAAAATGTGATTCACTATTCAGACAAGGCGTAAATTAAATGTAACACTTAGCCCCATAGAATAAATGGTTGAGAGACGATGACAAATCAAGAGAAATTAAATACTGAGGAACTCGCGCTCCAGCCCGTCAACAAAGACGTGCAGGCAACCAACCGCGATGGCGAATACGACGGGGGTTTCTCCCTGCTGGCACCAAAGCACTGTGATAAAACACTGGGCGAGTCAGTGTTCCAGGCAAACAAGCGCAACGCCTATCAGGAATTCACATTTAGCTAGGTGCCTGCGCGGTAGAAGCTCCGCTACTGCGAGTGCGCAGGATTGCACCAGAAAACGCCTTTATTATCGCCTTCTGCCGCCCACAGACTGCTTGCGGCAGACTTCGAATACAGCCTGGTCAGTGTGCCGGCCAGGCTGCTTCCATAACCTCGCCTGCTAACTCTTGTTGATGATTATCGCCGCGGCGACATCGCGGTCTTCTGATACCAGCAGGTTATAGGTGCGGCAAGCTGCCGCATTATTCATTATTTCAAGCTGAAGCCGGTTTTGTGCAAGTGCCCGGCGAACCTCTACCGGCGGAAACTGCTGCTGCGAGCCGGTACCGAGAATAACAATATCCGGACGCCTCTCTATCACCGCTCCCAGGTGATCAATGCTCAGCTGATCGATTGATGAAACCGCCCACTGCGGCAACAGATTGTCTGGAAAAACAATCAGACTGTCGGTGTGTTTCCGGTCATTTATGGTGACGCTGCTGTCGTCGTAGTCACTAAACAGCAGTTCATTACCGGGGCTGTCCTGGGTAAATTTCATTGTCTGGCTTGCTAACTCGCTTTGGGGGTTATAATAGCGCGCCGCGAGGCAGCTACACAGCCTCGACGCATGGCAAAATCATCGCCTGACAACTGGCGGTGGCAGCCAGCTTTCGACGCTACTTAGTGAGACAACATTGAACCCGGTAAAAATAGGATTCCTTGGCTTTGGTACGGTTGGCCAGGGCGCAGCGGTTGTGCTGGCCAGAAACGCGCAAGAGATTAATCGTCGTGCCGGCAGAGACATTATCGTCAAGTCGGCTGCGGTGCGAGATACGTCACGAGAGCGTGCGCCCGAACTCACCGACGTCACCCTGACCACTGACCCGCTGGAGATCGTCAACGACCCCGAAATTGATGTGGTAATAGAGGTGATGGGGGGCGATGAGCCGGCGCGCACTCTGCTGCTTAAGGCCGCTGCGAACGGCAAGCACATTGTGACTGCTAATAAAGCGTTGATTGCAGTCCATGGCAACGAAATTTTCGACGCGGCTCGAGAACACGGGGTCAGTGTTGCGTTTGAGGCGGCCGTCGCTGGTGGTATCCCGGTGATCAAGTCGATCAGGGAAGGCCTGGCCGGTAACAAAATTCAGTGGCTGGCTGGCATTATCAACGGCACCAGTAACTACATTCTGACCGAGATGCGTGACAAGGGCAGAGATTTCCCCGATGTGCTCGAGGAAGCTCAGGCACTCGGCTATGCGGAGGCCGACCCCACGTTTGATGTCGAAGGTATTGACGCGGCGCACAAGCTCACCATACTGGCTTCGATCGCCTTTGGCGTGCCGCTGAACTTCGATGCTGTGTACACCGAAGGCATTGGTCATATTACTCAGGAAGACACGGTTTACGCTGAAGAGCTTGGCTATCGGATAAAACATCTTGGACTGGCGATGGATACCGGCAACGGTATTGAACTGCGTGTGCATCCGGCTCTGCTGCCCGAGCGCCGACTAATAGCAAATGTCGATGGTGTGATGAACGCTGTGCTGGTTCAGGCGGATGCTGTAGGTCCAACGCTTTACTACGGTGCAGGCGCGGGCGCCGAACCGACCGGTTCCAGTGTAGTGGCTGATGTGCTTGATGTGGTGCGGGTCGCATCAGCTGATGTCAATAACCGTGTGCCCGTGCTGGCGTTTCAACACGATGCAATCAGTGAAAGCCGCACCATTCCGAGCAGCGAGTTTGAATCATCTTATTACCTTCGCATTCTGGCCGAAGATATTCCCGGTGTTATGGCGGACATCAGCCGTATCCTGGCTGATCAAAAGATAAACATCGAAGCGATTATTCAAAAAGAACCCGCCTCCGGTTCACAGAAACTGCCCATCGTGTTGCTGACCAAACGCATCAGGGAAGGCGCTGTGGACAGTGCTATAACTCAAATTGAGCAGTTGCAGGCAGTTGAAGGATCGGTGGTGCGCATTCGTGTTGAAACGCTGGGCTGACAGGCAACAGTTACGAGCTAAATGATCTCGGGTTGCAGTAGCGTGCAGCCCAGTGCGCCGAGTTTCTGCTGAAGCTCGGTGTATTGTTGCTCGTCGCTGTAAGTGCCAACGATGGCGCCACCGGAGCCGGCATATTTGGCGGATGCGCCACAGGCTCTGGCGGTATGGATCATCTCGGTGTGCGCCGGATTAAGCACACACACAGACTGACGCAAATCAAAATTCGCATCGATGGTTTCATGCAGCGTTTGGTAGTCACGTTGTTTTATTGCCGTGGTTGCGATAAGCGTCAACTCAGCAAACCGCTGCATGGCAGCGATCACTGCTTTATCACCCGAGTCGAAACGCGCTCTCAAATCGTTGTGGAACACTTCGGTCGGTTCGCTGCTGGCAGTTTTGTAGGCGATATAGAGCCGTGGCAGCGCATTGCGGTCAAGTGCTTCGTATGCACCGTAGTCGTAACCATGTTGTTGTTGAAGGTTACCGAAGTCCATCGCAACCACGCCTTCATATACCTGCGCTACTCGATCCTGCAGTCCTCCCTGAATGTTGAGCTCGTGGCGTTCGGCGTTCAATGCAATGGTTGGCAGCAGGTGTTGTGCAATGTCAACTGCGTAGTATTGCATTAATGCACGCAGCGTGGCGATGATGATGGCACTGGAGCCTGCCATGCCCACCTGTTGAGGAATGGTCGACTGGTACTGAATAGAAAAGTTTTCATGATGCAGTGCGTGCCCGAGCTTGTCACAGTAGTCTACAAACTGCTTAATGGCCGCCTTGATCAGCCGCGCGCCACCATAGTAGCCATGCTGCGCTACCTGATCCCGCAGTGCGTGCACATTGTCAAACTGATCAAGGTCTGCTGGTGTCGGTACTATTTCGAGTGTTGACGCCGACTGAAGAATTACCTCGGCGTAGTGGTTGTTCAATGTGAATGCGATTGTTCGACCACCGTATCCATCGGATGGATTACCAATCAGCCCGGCGCGCGCATAGGCTCTGGTTTTAACTACCTTCATACTGTTTATGCCTTGCGATTGGTTGCCGACCGGGCTTGTTGATAATCGATTTATCGTTCAGGTTGCGTCGAGCATGCTTTGCAGATGCTGCCTTAACTGATTGCCGTGTACCGGATCGCTGCAGGCAATCTCTGCAAACGCAGAAAAGTAACTATCGAAGTTGCCGACATCATAGCGTTTCTCGCCATCCGCCAGTGGTACGCCAACAACCTTTCCGCCAGTGTTTATCAACGAACAGAATGCATCGGTCAGCTGTATCTCTCCTCCGACTCCGGCCTTTGTGTCAGCCAGTCTTTCGAAAATGTTGGCTCGGCACACATATCGGGCTGCAATGGCGTAGTGACTGGGTGCCTCTTCAATGGCTGGCTTTTCTATCAGATCCAATACCTCAAAGGCGCCGTCCGAGTTGATGTTCATGGTGCCGGGTTTGGCAACTCCATAGCGACTGACTCGTTGTTCGGGTACCTGTTGAAATGCAATGGCGACATCGGCTTCGGTAGTCTGGAAAGTTCGGAGCAGGCGCTGGCTTACGCTACTGTTGTTCAGACCGAACATGGCATCACCAAGCGCGATCAAGAATGGCCGTTCCGCAACGGCATCTCTGGCGCACCAGATCGCGTGCCCGAGTCCAAGTTGCTGTGGCTGATTAACGAAGTCTATGCGCACGTCGCTGGTCAGCGACTGTAATTCTGCCAACTCCCTTGCTTTGCCTTTGTTATGCAGTTGCCGTTGCAGCGTCGGATTGACTTCAAAGTGCTGCCTGATGCTGTCTTCGCCCGCGCCTGTGATCAGAATAATCTGACGGATACCCACGCTTGTCAGCTCTTCCACCACGTGCTGCAACACAGGCTTGCTGCCAAGTGGTAACAGTTCCTTAGGGATGGAGCGAGTGAGTGGCAGAAGGCGTGTGCCCAGGCCTGCCACCGGTACAACGGCGACTTCAACAGTCATAGGTCATCGGTTGCTAATCAAAGCGGGGATTGTAGCAGTTGATAGCACGCATTATTCACAAGGCGACGTGCG
>CAYMFQ010000023.1:11710-17078 GCA_964389335.1 uncultured Granulosicoccaceae bacterium | reverse complement strand
GTATGACGTCGATGGTTCACGACCTGTTCACGCCCGTTCTCTCGCTGTTCACACGGCAGCTACCGCCCGGTCATTGGATTGCGCGTATCTTTCGCCACGCGGTGACGCACATATTGATACACAAATACGGATGATATTACGCATGATCTATAAATCAAAACTTGCCAGGCTGGCCATTGCCGGTTTGGCGATAGGCTTTTTGGCCGCTTGTGACGGCGAAAGCAATGTAGAAGTTAAAGCGGGTACAGATGGCGCTGTCGCCGGTGGTTCTTCACCGAACGACGGCACCGCTTCGGCAAACATTGTCGACACAGCAGTTGCCGCGGGCAATTTTAGTACGCTGGTCGCGGCGTTGCAGGCCACAGGCCTGGACGCAACGCTTGCCGACGGTTCACAGACATTCACTGTATTCGCGCCCACTGATGATGCGTTTGCGAAGCTCGGGGATGCAACCATAAGCTCGCTGCTGGCAGATACAGAAACGCTGTCTGACATACTGCTGTATCACGTGCTGGCCGGAAACGCGGTCGATTCTCAAACAGCCATCAGCCTTGCAGGTACCACAGTACCAGCTGCCAACAACGATCTGCTAAATATCAACCTGAACGGCACTGATCTCTTCATCAACGATTCACAGGTTATCGCCACTGACATCGCTGCTACCAACGGCGTAATCCATGTGATTGATACCGTATTGCTGCCGCCCGCCGACGATGGGTCTGACAATGGCGCAGGCGATGATAGCTCCGATGCAGATAACGGAGGCAGCGGTGGCGACAATGACAACGGTTCAGGCGGTGACTCCAGCGGCGGTAACGGTGGTTCGGCGAGTGCCGCATCGATCGTAGACACCGCAGTTGCTGCAGGCCGGTTCAATACGTTGGCCGCAGCACTGCAGGCAACGGGGCTCGACAGTGTTTTGGCTGATGAATCCGGAACCTTCACTGTGTTCGCACCCAACGACGATGCATTCAGCAAACTGGGTAATGATACCATCAATGCACTGCTTGCAGATCCTGACACGCTTAAAGATATTCTGCTGTATCACGTGATCGGCGGCACCGCTGTTGAGGCCGAAACAGCGATTGGGCTGGCTGGTACCAAAATCACCGCTGCAAACAACGACGAGTTCGCGTTATCTCTGAACGACGGCAACCTGTTTGTGAATACATCGCAGGTTATTGCCACCGATATTGCCGCCAGCAATGGCGTCATCCACGAGATAGACACCGTATTGCTGCCACCCGATATTGTTGAAACACACGGTTCTGTAGTTGATCTGGCGCTGGCGGACGGCCGGTTCACTACACTGGTAGCGGCACTGCAGGCTACCGGACTGGATAGTGTATTGGCTGATCATGGCGGCATATTTACTGTATTCGCACCCACCGACGAAGCGTTTGCTGCTCTCGGCCAGGACACGATCAATGCGTTGCTCGGCGACACTGACACGTTGTCTACAATACTGCTGACACACGTAATCTCCGGCGCAACCATTGACTCTGTGACCGCCTTCTCTTTAACTGGCGGTAGTGCTGAGACGGCCAGTGGAAATTCGGTCAACCTGGCAATCCGGAATGGCGCACTGTTCGTAAACAACGCACAGGTCATCCAAACCGACATCAAGGCTGAGAATGGCATCATTCACGTACTCGATGCGGTAATCCAGTAGAAGCATTGCGATATGAGTGGTAGACAGGGCGCTTTAAGCGCCCTGTTTTGGTGGTCGCCGGAAGTCTGCGTACTTTTTTGCTGCGGCGGAGATCTTGCCGGTCAGGTTCCTTGCGCGCCACGGAAACACGACGAACACAACAAGTTACTGCTCCACAGAGCCCGAGATACATAACAGAAGGACCGAACGGTCCGGGAACAAATCGGGTCAACATCCACACCCGTACACCTTACAGCGCTTGCTCTTCGCGCCCGCTGGTGCACGGGAAAGCGGGTCACAATAACTGCAACGCCTGTCGGCATGTCCGCGAGAGTAAGCAAGATGATGACACTCAACAGTATTTACTGGCTGGTCAATCTTTGGGCGCTGACGGGCTGGGTAATTCTTTTTTTATATGCTGTGATGCCGGCCCGCGTCGTTCACTTTGCCAGCATATGTATGCCGCTTGTTTTGTCGCTGGCATATCTCGGCGCAGTATGTATTGCACTGCCTTTTTTCAGCGGCGGCTTTGGCTCCCTTGACGCACTGGCAGGCCTGTATGCACACCCGCAGGCAGTGCTTGCCGGCTGGGTTCACTATCTGGCCTTCGACCTGTTTCTAGGTGGCTGGCAGGTGCGCAAGGCGCAGGCGACAAGACTACCGGTAGCGCTGGTGCTTCCCTGTCTGCTGCTAACCATGGTATTCGGACCGGTTGGTCTGCTGCTGTTTTACGCATTGAGATGGCGCTGGCAGGAAGCGCCCGCTGCGCCGATAGGTCAGACGTCCAATTCCTCCTGACCGCGGCGACATCACTTTTTCTGTATCAAGTCCCACAGGTTGCCGTATAAATCCTTAAACACGGCAACGGTACCGTACGGTTGCTCCGTCGGCGGTCGCACAAACTCGATATCACGGGCCACCATCGTTTCATAGTCGCGCCAGAAGTCATCCGTTTGCAGGAAAAGAAAAACCCGTCCGCCCGCCTGATCTCCGATGAATGCTTCCTGCTGATCGTCTCTGGCCTGCGCCAGTAACAGTGCCATGCCATTAGAGCCGGGTGGGGCAACCGTGACCCAGCGTTTGTCCTGTTCAGGCTGATAGATATCTTCAACCAGCGTAAAGTTAAGCTTGCCTGTGTAGAAGGCGATGGCTTCATCGTAGTCGCGGACGACCAGAGCCACATGAATAATGGACTGTTGCATGCCAGTGGTCTCTCGTTTGGTGTAGTGCGTGGTTCGGCCAAGCTTACCTTGAACCTGCGTTGGCTGTTAGCATCCTCTGCGTACCCTGTTACAACGGAGGTCGAGCGTGACACATGCTCTCATTGAAAGAACTGAATTTGAAGGTATAGGGCAAACTGTGCATCTGTCTGCTGGTGGCGAAGCGCCAATGCTACGCTCGCACCAACGGGCAGTGGCGCAGTTTTTTGCGGACAAGGCGCAAGGTGAGCGCGCCCGCGCGCTACAGGATGACATGTTGCAGTTAACTCGACAGCAATGTGCAGCACTGCTCGGTGTTTCGGCGGACGATACGTGTCTGGTTAGCTCGGCTTCTGAAGGGATTAACATTGTCGCTTACGGCATTGACTGGCGACCAGGGGACAATGTTGTCATCGCCGATGTCGAATTCGGGTCTGGTGTGTTTCCCTGGGTGCTGATGCAGGAGCGCGGTGTTGAGGTGAAGGTTGTCAGGCACAATAGCTGGCATATCTCGATTGATGATATCGCCGCCAACATCGATGATCGAACACGTCTGGTGGTAATGAGTCATGTCAGCATGTTTACCGGACAGCGCATTGAACTGCCTGCACTGTCAGCGCTGGTGCGCAGCACCGGGGCGAAGCTGTTACTTGATGCCACCCATGCAGCCGGTGTGGTGGACGTTGATGCGAGCCTGGCAGATGTTGTGGTGAGCAGTTGTTACAAGTGGCTGCTGGGCGTGCATGGGACGGCGATTTTTTACTGGAATCGTCAGCAATTCCCCGAGCTGCGAACACCCTTTCTGGGCTGGAACAGTGTCTCGTCAGCCGGAGGCTGGCAGCAGCCCACCCAATTGACACTGAAAGATGATGCGCAGCGCTTCATGCCGGGCAATCCATCGTTTATCAGTGTGTATATTCTGCATAACGCACTGACGACGCTTCAGCAGATTGGTATGGATCGTATTGAAAGCCACGCGCTCGATCTGACCGGGCGTCTGTGGGACGGCATTGATGCAATGCGGCAATGGGAGTTAATGACCCCCGGCGCCCGCGAACAGCGGGCTGGCAACGTTTGTGTCATGACCGACCGTGTCGATGCAGTGGCTGCTGCGCTGAGGCAGCGTGATGTACTGGTGTGGGGCACCTACGCCGGTGATGAACGCTTACGTATATCATGTCATTTGTACAACAGTGCAGAAGACATTGATACCTGTTTGCAGGCACTTGAAGATATTCCGTAGGCACGGAGTCTGCGCGGTACCGGACACTCTCTCGCTACGCGGGCATCTACCGCGCAAACTCTTAAAGTTCCCCGTCTTCCCCGGGCCGCACCCATGTGGCGTTCTTGACCAGTTCTCCGGAGTTGGGAATAACCTGCACGCAGCGGTCATCCCACAGTTGTAACATGCGGTAGTCCTTTTGGTTTGTCACACGCAGTCCGGCCAGGCCGTTTTCCTCAAGCCACTTTTCTACCGGTGGAATATGCGCCGGTACCGAGGCGCGTGCGGTGAAGATGCGTACTTCAATGTCCATTTTTATCCAGCGCTTTACACGATCGAGCATGGCAGGTATCGGTGCACCGATATGCTCATGACCTTTCCAGCCATCCCACTCGGCCAGCGTGCCGTCGAGGTCTACGCCGATCCAGCGGTCGCCGATTCGCCGCTCACGACGGGATGGCTTATCCTGTTCAGACGAATTGCTGTCGGACATTATTTGGTTTCCTTAGTACGTCTTGCTACACGTGTCATCAAAAGGCGCATTAACCGGCAATCGCGGTATACAGGCCGAGGCGATTGTAGCACTGGCTGTCATCCTGAATGTTTGACGCGTTTATGATCGCTCGCGACCGGTGCGTCTCACGGGTCTGCCAGCACCCTAAGCAGCTCCAGATACTCGCTGCGGGTGATGCACTCAGCGCCCATGCTGTAGAGGTGGGGCGTTGGCAACTGACAATCAATCAGCTCAAATCGGCCACAGCCCGCCAGCGAAACCAATGCTACCTTGGATGCATCTGACTCTTTGCTGAACATCGACTCGCCAACAAACACTCGTCCAACCACCACGCCATACAAGCCACCTACCAGTGTGTCACCGTTCCACACCTCGACCGACTCGGCGATACCACGGCGCGCCAGTTCGCAGTACGAGTCAGACATATCCGTTGTGATCCAGGTGCCATGTGATCCCGGGCGCGGTTTGCTGCAGTTGTTGATGACATCACTGAAGGCGCGGTTATAACTGATGGTGAATTTTTGTTTCCGAATAGTCTTTGCGAGGCTGCGGCTGACTTTAACGCGGTCTGGCCAGATAATGCACCTTGGGTCCGGCGACCACCACAGAATGGGCTCGCCGTCCGAGTACCATGGAAAGATGCCCTGACGATAGGCCTGTACCAGGCGTGCGGGCTTAAGGTTGGAGCCTGCCATGAGCAGGCCGTTCGGATCCCGCATGGCCAGATTCGGGTGTGGGAACGGCGTCAGGTCGTCATCTTCCAGCAGGTAGGTGATGGGCGC
>CAYMFQ010000023.1:5268-11610 GCA_964389335.1 uncultured Granulosicoccaceae bacterium | reverse complement strand
TCGGGTGTGGGAACGGCGTCAGGTCGTCATCTTCCAGCAGGTAGGTGATGGGCGCACTATTCATAACTGCGTTAACCGATAACCCCAAGTGTTCACTGCGGATAGCGCCTTCGCAGTTGATTGTTTTCGTATGGCGACAGGTATTGCATCAGGCTGGGTGATTAACCATCGTTGTTTCGAAAGGGTAGTAGCTGATGCAGTTCTTCGCAGCGCTTTTCCATCAGCGGCCGCTCCTGCTGAAGGAATCGTTGCACGGCGTTCGAAAACTCATCATTAGCCAGGTAGTGCGCGGACCAGGTTGGCGTTGGAACAAATCCGCGGCCGATCTTGTGTTCACCCTGAGCGCCGGGTTCAAAACGTTGCAGACCCTGTTTTATACAATAGTCAATGCCCTGATAGTAACAGGCCTCGAAGTGCAGGCTGTGAAAGTCCTCTTCGCAACCCCAGTAGCGTCCATACAGTGTATCGGTGCCCTTTAGCATAACCGAGCACGCGACGCGTCTGCCTTCGAAGCTGGCAAAAACAATAATGACGTCGTCACCCATGGTTTTACCGATCTCGCTGAAGAAACCGTGGTTGAGCGTTGGATTGCCCCATTTGCGGCTGAAGGTGTCGAGGTAAAAACGCATCACCTGTTGCCAATCGTCACTGTTGAGTTCGGAGCCATGCAGCAGTTGCAGTTCAATGCCCTGTTCCTGTACTCGCTTGCGCTCACGGCGCATGTTTTTGCGTTTCTTGGATGTGCAGCGCGACAGAAAGTCTTCAAAGTCAGTGTAGTTATCGTTTGACCAGATGTACTGGCAGCCCATGCGCAACATGTAGTTGCCCTTTTCCAGTTCCAGCGCTTCTTCATGTAGCGGAAACAACCAGTGTGCACCGGAAAAGTTTTGCTGCTGGCACAATGCCATGGCGGCGCCCATCAGAGCCTCCGTACACCGCGCTCGATCATGCCCCTTGCCAACAAGCAGTCTTGGCCCGGTTGCCGGGGTAAACGGTATCGCGCTGATTAACTTTGGGTAATAGCTGGCGCCGTGGCGCTCGTAGGCATCGGCCCAGGCCCAGTCGAATACGAACTCGCCGTATGAATGAGTTTTTAAGTAAGCAGGAGCAGCGGCGACAAGTTCGTCGCCGTCTTTCATCAACAGGTGAGCAGGGTGCCAGCCATGCTCAGCGTGTACGCACTTATTATTCTCGAGTGCGCACAGGAACTCGTAGCGTACAAACGGATTGCTGCCATCCGTTAACGCATTCCACGCTTCTTTTGGAGTCTTTGCGATCGAATCGCAAACTTCTATTTGCACTGTCAGGCTTTGCTGCTCGCTTTTTCAACGCTCTCCTGGGTCACTTCCGGTGCCAGATTCAGCGCATCCAGATACTTCTCTGCATCCAGTGCGGCCATGCAGCCGGTGCCGGCGGAGGTGATCGCCTGCCTATAGATATGGTCCATCACATCGCCTGCGGCAAAGATACCTTCTACACTGGTGGCGGTGGCGTTACCGTCGGTGCCGCTCTTTACTTTGATGTAGCCGCCCGCCATATCGAGCTGGTCTTCAAATATACCGGTGTTCGGCGTGTGGCCAATTGCAATAAATACCCCGTGCAGGTCCATATCCTCAGTGCTGTCATCAGTGGTGCTCTTTATGCGCATGCCGGTGACACCACTGTCGTCGCCTAGTACTTCTTCAAGCGTGTTGTTCCACTTGATGGTGACATTGCCGTTGTTGGCTTTTTCGAACAGGTGCTTTTGCATAATTTTTTCAGCGCGCAGTTCGTCGCGTCGATGCACCAATACCACCTCAGAGGCGATGTTTGACAGGTACAGGGCTTCCTCGACCGCAGTATTTCCACCGCCGATAACAGCCACGCGTCGGTCTCGATAGAAAAAGCCGTCACAGGTGGCGCAGGCGGAAACGCCTTTGCCTTTAAAGGCTTCTTCTGAGGGCAGGCCGAGGTAACGCGCACTGGCACCCGTGGATATGATCAGCGCATCACAGGTGTAGGTGCCGCTGTCGCCCGTCAGCACAAACGGGCGTGTTTTAAAATCCACTTTGTTAATGTGGTCAAACACAATTTCTGTTTCAAAGCGTTCGGCGTGCTTGCGAAAGCGCTCCATCAGCTCCGGCCCCTGTACGCCCTGATCGTCGGCAGGCCAGTTGTCGACGTCGGTCGTGGTCATGAGCTGTCCACCCTGTTCCACGCCGGTGATCAGCACCGGTTGCAGGTTAGCGCGAGCGGCATAGACTGCCGCTGCATAACCGGCAGGGCCCGACCCTAAAATCAATAATTTACAGTGCTTGCTGTCGTTGCTCATTGTGTTTGTGCCTTTTTAACTCGCTAACAGGCGGCCGCGTAGCGCGCCGCACAGGGGGTGAGTGCAGACCGGAAACTGGTTGAATTAATCATGACAATCCCACCACACCACTACCGCCCATGGGGGGTGACCGCTTACCATAAAAGGTCTGCTCGGGATTGTACTATGACCATGCGCACAGCATAAGGTGCCGCAAGCCGCAGATCATCGGACAACCACAGTTCGGCTCAGTGCCGCAACCATTGGCTGTGCAGATGGCGAGCGCACAAACAAGAGGCGCCGGCACAGCGCACAGATGTACACCCGGAGCAACAACTCGAATAAGAATCGGATTACTTTTGACTTCCAAAGCTGCTTCCACCAAAGCTGCTCGCGGGCGCACCACGCGCACGGGGCGGGCGTCGTCGTCCAAACCTGCTGTGCGCGCCAAGTCAGCGGCCGGGAAGACCAAAACTACCCGTAGCAAGGCGGCCCCTGCCAGTGGCACACGCAAGACCGCGACAAAGAAGTCCGCAGTAAAGCAGCCCGGCGCTAGCGGTGGAATCAGCGCTATTTTGGGCAACGCACCCAAAGCCAAAACGCCGATGGAAGCGGAGCTCTCCGCACGCGCACTCACATTGGTGCACCGTGGTTTCCGCGAAGTGACGGCCATTCTGGTGGCGGTTGTCGCCATTTTAATGCTAATCGCGCTGCTGACCTTTCATGTCAGTGATCCGGGCTGGTCGCACACGGGTGGCTATGGGCAGGTACGCAATGCCTGCGGAATCTTCGGCGCCTGGTTCGCTGATATCAGTTTGTTTTTGTTCGGCTATGTGGCCTATCTGCTGCCCGTCGCCCTTGGCATCATTGGCTGGAATGCATTCCGCGACAGCCGCGAGGTTACCGCCCCGATTCTGGCGTTTGCGCGGCTTGGCGGACTGGTGTTGCTGTTATTCACCGCCTGCGGATTGGCGGACCTGCATTTCTTCGTGCATCGCGGTGATTTGCCGATTGGCACCAATGGCGGCGGCGTACTCGGTACCTGGGTCGCTGGCAACATGGTGCGGGTCATCAACACGCTGGGCACCACCCTTATTCTGTTAGCGTTGTTCCTCGGCTCAATTACGTTTATTACCGGTATTTCCTGGTTTACGATTGTCGAGCGGACCGGGCTGTGGACATTGCGCGCTGTCGGAATCGCACGCGACCGCGTGGTCCACAGCATTGAGCGTGTGCGTGATTATCTGACCTACCTCGAGGCTCGCCGTCTGAAACGCCGCGTCCAGACCGAGCGGGCACTTGCCGAGGCACGGCAGGCAGAGTCGGAGATGGCGGATGCAATGGCCGATGCTGCTGATGCAGAACTGGCAATAGCGCCAGGCACAAAGTCCGAGCGCAGAGATCCAAAAATCGTGGCGCCACCGGTGATAGAAGAACTCTCCGAGCCTGTCGCTCCGGCACCGCCTACCCCAGTGGCGCCCGCCGCTCCCGCTAAAGCACAGGCTGCAGTTGCTCCGGCCAGTGCGGACAAGAAGATCAACATCACCGATCGTCCGGCAACGCCGCCGCCAGTCACGCCAAAGGGCGAGCCTGAAAAACAGTTTCAGCTGTTTGAACGCGAAAAACCGAAAACCCCCGGCGGCGAGATACCACCAGTAAGTTTGCTCGACGCCATTCTCGGCGTGCGCAAAGGCTACTCCAAAGAGTCGCTGGAGAATTTGTCGCGGCTGCTCGAGACCAAACTCGCCGATTTCAATGTGACTATTGAAGTGGTGGAAGTGCATCCCGGGCCGGTCGTCACACGCTTTGAAGTGCTGCCAGCGCCAGGCCTCAAGGTCAGCAAGATTACCAACCTGTCCAAAGACATCGCACGCTCGCTGTCGGTCATGAGTGTGCGCGTGGTGGAAGTGATCCCGGGTAAGTCGACCATCGGACTGGAGATACCCAACGAAGATCGCGAGATCGTGCAACTCACTGAAATACTGCAGTCGCGCAAGTATCAGCAAACCAAATCACCGCTCGCCATTGCCTTAGGCAAAGACATCAGTGGGTTGCCGGTAGTGGCAGACCTCGCACGCATGCCGCACCTGTTGGTTGCCGGTACCACCGGATCCGGTAAGTCAGTCGCGGTTAATGCGATGCTGGTTAGCTTGTTGTACAAGGCGACTGCGGATCAGGTGAGGCTGATACTGATCGATCCGAAGATGCTTGAACTCAATGTCTATGAAGGGATACCGCACTTGCTGGCACCGGTTGTCACCGACATGAAAGAGGCGGCTAATGCGCTGCGCTGGTGCGTTGGCGAGATGGAGCGGCGCTATCGACTAATGGCCTCGCTCGGGGTGCGCAACATCTCGGGATTTAACACCAAGGTATTGGCAGCTCAGGAGGCTGGTGAGCCCATCGCGGACCCACTGTACAAGCCCGAAGAGGCGTTTGATCCGTCGGCTCCGGCTCCGTTGCTCGAACCACTGCCGTTTATCGTTGTGGTGGTGGATGAGTTTGCCGACATGATGATGGTGGTGGGCAAGAAGGTTGAGGAATTAATTGCACGTATTGCACAAAAGGCACGCGCGGCTGGCATCCACCTGGTGCTCGCAACGCAACGTCCGTCGGTGGACGTTATCACCGGTCTGATCAAAGCGAATATACCAACCCGCATGGCGTTTCAGGTGTCTTCGCGTATCGACTCACGCACCATCATTGATCAGGGCGGCGCAGAAAATCTGCTCGGTCACGGTGACATGTTGTATCTGCCGCCCGGTACCGCGCAGCCCGAACGGGTTCACGGTGCTTTTGTTGATGACCATGAGGTACACAGCGTGGTCGACTGGCTGAAGCAATCAGGTACGGCTGTGTACGTTGATGAAATACTTCAGGAGTCAACCCTGCCGCTGCCCGGTATGGCCAGCGAAGAAGACCCTGATGGTGAGAAAGACCCACTATACGATCAGGCCGTGGCGATCGTAACTGAAACGCGTAAAGCGTCGATATCCTATGTGCAGCGGCGCCTGAAAATCGGCTACAACCGCGCTGCCCGAATCGTTGAAGAAATGGAAGCGGCGGGTGTGGTCAGCGCTGTACAACACAATGGCTCGCGCGAAGTAATTGCAGCTCCACCAGTGGAACTTTAGTGATGGAATTCTTTATGTTTCTGCGTCAGCTCAATGTTGGCAAGCGCTCGTTTGCGATGCGGTTGTTGTTGGTTACAACACTGTGGCTGTCAGCATCCGTGGCTGTCGCCGCAGATTCGTTGCTTGATTTCAGTAACAACCTCAAATCGTTTCGTGCAAGCTTTGCGCAAACCGTGTACGACGCCGACTCGGTGGTGTTGCAGGAATCATCAGGTACTGTTGTACTGGCCAGGCCTGGTCGTTTCAAATGGACCTACGAAGCGCCTGTGAACCAGGTCATCGTCGCGGATGGTCTGACACTGTGGGTGTACGATGAAGAAATTAAGCAAGTCACCAGGCAGCCACAATCCACTACGCTTGGCAGTGCACCCATAGGTTTACTAAGCGGTCAGCGCGACCTTGCCAGTGAGTTTGCAATAACCGAGCTCGGTGTCAAAGACGATCTTGAATGGTTTCAGCTTCGGCCACTCGTGAGTGATACAGACTTTAACGAAATCTTTATTGCGATACAGGCGGGCAGTCTGCACGCCATGGAACTGAGAGACAACTTTGATCAGGCCACGCAAATAATCTTCTCCAACTTTGAAAAAAATATTGCGCTGGACAACGATCTGTTCACCTTTGTTGTACCGGAAGGTGTTGATGTCGTCGGTGAGGGTGGTGAGCCACAGGGGCAGGATGAATTGCTGCAGGATGACCTGCAACCGTCCAGTGACAACACAGATCAGGTTAATCCGGAAATCGCACCGGACCCGCTGCTTATAGATGATGCAACACCACAGGTTGAAGACACCGCACCCCTGGCTACTCAGCCGGTTCCGAGCGATAGCAAGACACCAGGCAATCAACTGGCACCGCTTGCGGACACTGACCCTGTGGCACCTGCCGACAGTAGCCCGGCTGACAATCAGCAGACTA
>CAYMFQ010000023.1:0-5168 GCA_964389335.1 uncultured Granulosicoccaceae bacterium | reverse complement strand
GACACTGACCCTGTGGCACCTGCCGACAGTAGCCCGGCTGACAATCAGCAGACTAGCACTAACAGTCCCGCTACCAGTGACGCACCTGCCGTTACCGGTGTTGCGCCTGAAACTAACGCGCCAGACACTAGTGCTCCTGAACCTGACGAGTTGCTGGAAGATATAACAACACAACAGTCGGTGGATGCGCCCACCGAATCTGCCGAAGAGACAGTTGATGCGGAGCCTGCCGAGGACACCACCAATCCCAGTCGGGAAATTACTTTCGAAGAACTCAAGGTGACCGAATAGCCAGAAGTTGTCGCGGGGTGGTCAGCCTCGCAGTGGCAGCAGAGCGCAGGCTTTACCAGCGATTCACCGTGAACTCGTGTTAATGTAGGCTGATTACTGCACACAGAGTGTTCGTATGAACGAGCAATTCACACTCATCGATGATGCACCTGACAATGCTCGCGGTCAGGAGGCAGCGGCGCATCGATCAGCAAACCGCGTGGCGGCAAACCGCGTGGCAGCACCGCTGGCAGATCGAATGCGTCCTCGCACCCTGCAGGAGTTTTTTGGGCAGCGCCATTTGCTGGGTGAAGCGAGCACGCTGCGCAATGCCATTGAAAAACAACTGTTGCATTCGATGGTTTTCTGGGGGCCTCCCGGTACCGGCAAAACAACGCTCGCGAAAATCATTGCAGCGCAATGCGATGCGCACTTTATCAGCTTGTCCGCCGTGCTGTCAGGGGTAAAAGATATTCGAGCAGCGGTGACGGATGCACGCAATACCTTCGAGAATAATGGCGCACGCACAGTGTTATTTGTCGACGAGGTGCATCGCTTCAACAAGTCGCAGCAAGATGCCTTCCTGCCGCATATTGAGGATGGCACGTTTTACTTTGTTGGTGCTACGACAGAAAACCCGTCTTTCGCATTAAACAACGCGCTGCTGTCGCGTGTACGAGTCTATATCCTAAAGAACCTGGAGCTGGATGATGTCTGTGCCATTGCGCGTGCTGCATTGCGGGATGATGAACGCGGGCTGGGAGAGCGCAGTATCAGTGCTGATGATGAAGTGCTTGTGCAACTTGCGCAGGCAGCAGACGGCGATGCCAGACGTATGCTGGTGCTACTGGAACTGGCAGCTGACGTTGCGATTGCCGATGACTCCGGCGGACTTCGCATCACAGAGTCGACCATCGCTGAAGTCACCCGTGATTCCCTGCGTCACTTCGATAAGGGCGGCGATATTTTTTATGAACAGATCTCTGCCTTGCACAAGTCGGTCAGAGGCAGCAACCCGGATGCGGCGCTGTACTGGTTTTGTCGCATGATCGATGGCGGTTGCGATCCACAATATGTAGCCAGACGTGTGGTGCGCATGGCATCGGAAGATATTGGCAATGCAGACCCCAGAGCCCTGCATCTTGCGCTCGATGCGTGGACCGTGTTTGAACGCCTTGGCAGTCCGGAGGGAGAGCTCGCCATTGCACAGGCTATTGTCTATCTGGCCTGCGCGGCGAAAAGTAACGCCAGCTACCGGGCTTATGGAGGTGCTATGCAGTTTGTCAAAGAGCACGGTAATGCATCCGTGCCGGAGCATCTGCGTAATGCACCAACCGCGTTTATGAAAGATCTGGGCTACGGGGCGGAGTATCGATACGATCACGATGAATCCGATGCAGTAGCCAGCGGCCAGCGCTACTTTCCGGACAATGTGCCCGACCAGCAGTTTTATCAGCCGGTTAGCCGCGGGCTTGAAATACAGATTGCAGAGAAGCTTGCAAGGATACGTGCACAGTTAAACAAGACGACAGACTAATGCGCCGGTTATTAAGCTTTACTGTTTACCGGTATGCTGATCAAGTGCCCACTGAATATGTTCCTGCACCATTTCTGTAGCTGAAGGCAGTCTTGCGTGTAGTGCCTGTACAAGCTGCTCGTTGTATGGAGCGTTGCCCATTGCCACTGCAATATTTCGCTGCCAGCAGTCATAGCCAATGCGACGGATGGCAGAGCCCAGTGTGCGTTCATTAAACTCGGCTTCACTCCAGTTGAAAAGCTCGATTAGCGACGCGCAATCAAGATCGTGGCGTGGTGAAAAATCCTTTTCGCAGGTGTGTTGTAAAAACTTATTCCATGGGCAAACCAGCTGACAATCATCACAACCGTATATGCGGTTGCCAATCAGGTGTCTGAGCTCTGTGGGGATACTCGTTCGAAGTTCTATCGTTAAATAGGAAACGCAGCGACGCGCATCGACAACATAGGGTTCAACGATAGCCTGCGTTGGGCAAATATCAATACAGGCGCTGCAGCTGCCGCAGTGGTTATCCGTGGTTGAATCAGTCTTCTGTGGTGTGGTGTGTAACGGTAAATCTGTATACAACTCCCCCAGAAAAAACCACGAACCAGCATCGCGGCTCAGCAGATTGCTGTGCTTGCCAATCCAGCCGAGGCCGGCTTGTTCTGCCAGTGCTTTTTCCATAACCGGCGCGCTGTCGACAAAGGCGCGGTAGCCAAACGGGCCAATATGCTTTTCGATGATACCTGCCAGTGACTGCAGACGTTTGCGCATCAGCTTGTGATAGTCGCGCCCCAGTGCATAGCGCGACACGTAAGCCAGAGTCGGCTCTTCGAGCACGCTCCACTCATCAGTGGTTTGGGGGGGTAAATAATTCATGCGTACAGAAATGATACTGATAGTACCGTGGTGAAGATCTGCGGGCTTGCGTCTGAGGTCGGCGTGGCGCTGCATGTACTCCATGTCGCCGTGGAAGTTATTATCAAGCCAGTTGAGTAATCGTTGTTCGTGGTGTCCAATGCTTGCGCGGGTAAAACCAGTCGCATTGAAGCCCAGCTCAGTTGCCCATTGCGTTATCTGCTGTCGCAGTTCAGCGCTGTTGAAATTGTCGCTAAGGTTGTTGTGCGGTACCGTCATAGTTGGCGGAAATGATAACTGAACCGGCTGCTGCTTACCTGGGGAAATGCCCGCTCTTGTAGTACAGGTAGGTATCGGTACTGCCATGCCAGTCGCGCCAGTCCGGCACCGGGTTGCGAATCCAGCTCAATGGCCGATAAAGGTGATCGCGATTTTGCAGCAGTCCATCGAGTACCAGAATTTCCTCACCGTTCGGATTCAGGTTTGGGCGAAATTCGCAGGCCTGTTTCCAGCGCAATACCATGATGCTTTCGCTGCCATAGACGTGCAGTGGCTTGATCAGCATTTCCTCAGTAGGGCCGGGCATCCAGTTCTGATCATCGTATATAGAGATATGGCGTTGCCCATCGTCGCCTTCGAGAAACTGGTTTTGCTTCACGAATAACAGACACCCTTCCTTGCTGTGCAAATCTACCGCCACCGGGAAACGCAGGTAACTGCCGCGTTCGTACAGTGCCTGTTTGTTATTGCAGGTGCCAGCCAGCACTAGTGCCTCAATGCTGCCAGTACTGCGATGCAGGGGCAGTGACTCGCCTTTTGCCAGCCGATACAGCGATGTGATACGCGGTGGTTGTTGCGCAGTTTGCTCGAGAATAACCTCCGGCAGTTCGGGTTCCAGTGCTACCTCACTGCGTTCCGTGGCATCGTGGCTGTGTGGCTCATTCAGCTCGGATGGATCAAAACTGTTGCCCACCACAATGGGCAGATCAAAGTTCGAGTTTATTTCTATGGAGGGTTCACGTGACACGGGTTTGCTCCGCGAAAATGCAGCTCCGGCTGCATGTCGACGCGCGATGATGTGCTACGGACAGGGCCGCGTCAACTGAAATGAAGAATTTGCCAGTGTTTTTTTGTTGTGTGTCCGGCTAAAAAGAACGGGGTGATTTGCACCACCCCGTTTAAATGCGCTAACAAAAGCGCTTGGCGGAGAATACTGTCGTATTTATTATTTGACAGCTTTTTTATTAGCAGTCTTGCACCCTGGCCGGCGCTCATGCCTTTCGTATTCGACTTACTCTTTTCTTCTTATTATTATTCTTGCGCCGGACCGGATCGTTTGATCACAGTCCGGGTAACTCTTTAACCTCGGGTAAAGCAGGCCGGTTCAGATTGCTCTGATACTTCCGCACCGCGGTAGGCCTGTATTCTGAAACATCCACCTTCCTGGTTAGCCACGTTCAGATCACCCGCAAGGTCGTACACCACACTGGGGCCGTCTTCAGAAAAAGAAGATACAGACAACTCACTCAGCAATGATGCAGTGTGCGTGTTTTCGTCCGGGCCAAAAAAGACACGGTATCCGTCCACACCTTCGTCTTCAGGGTTGGCAGGCCAACTCAGGCGCAGGGCCTGGTAGTTAACACAGCCTTCGCAAGCGACGTTGAAGTCGATGCTCGCCGAAGAAGAGTTACCGGAAGCATCAGTAATGCTGTACAGAATCTGATCGGTACCCGTGTAGTTTGCCGGTGCCGAGTAGACCAGTACGCCTGCCTCAGCTGCGAGCACCTCACCGGCCGTTGGCTGTGCGTCGATGCTAAAGGTTACTGATGCACGATCAGTGATCGCATCGTTGCGCAGTGGAGACACAGTTGTCACCGTGCCAGCTACCACATCAAACGAATCGGCGTTAGCTGCAAAGCCACCTGTGTTGTCGTTGGCTCCTCGCACGGCGCATGAGGCGTCGTTCTCCCAGCCAAACCCGTCACCATCCGGGTCTGATGTGTCCATCACACAGTAGGGCTCACCACCCGGTGCGTGAGTTGCTGCAACCGGAGCAATGTCGCAGGTGCTGCATAGGACTGACAGATAGAGCGTGCCGGTCACTTCGTTGCCTTCAGCATCAACCAGTGCGTAGACAATAGAGTCTGAGCCCTCGTAGTCAGCATTCGGCGTGTATTGAAGCTCGCCGTTTGGCAGCAATTCAGCGGTTCCGAACTGCGGAGCGCTTGCAATACGCATGGCCTGAGCCGCGTTGAAGCTGTCGTTGCTGAGCACCGGCACCGAAATTGTGTTCCCTGCGGTTATTTCAGCCACATCGGTTTCCGCGATTAAGCTGTTGTCTGTTGCCGCACCAATCTGCGGTTCGTTACCCTGCAGGTTCGATAGATCAAGCCAGTCTTCACCGCTGTCGCCACTGCCACCACCACAAGCGGTAAGCGTTAACAATGCTGCTGATACTGCCAATCTCAGAAGGTTCTCACACCCAATCGAGCCGGGCGTACGGTTCTTGTGACCGCTCATA
>CAYMFQ010000022.1:9320-48376 GCA_964389335.1 uncultured Granulosicoccaceae bacterium | reverse complement strand
GTTTCCGGGTAACTCTGATGTTGTGAACTGGAACATCAGTCTGTTGATGAACAACCCCAATGCGTTTCAGGAAGTATTGGGTATGTTCTGGCAGGACCACTTTGGCGTCAATATGGTAGAGCTCGATAACGACGAGCACCATTTGATGGTCAGTTATATCAATATGCTGCGCGACCGTGGCACCGGCAGCTTTCGCAACCTGATGGTCGATGTGTCCCGACACGGTGCCATGCAGGTATTCCTCGACGGTGCCAACAACAACAAGTTTGCACCGAACGAAAACTACGCACGCGAGTTTTGGGAACTCTTCACGCTCGGCGTTGATAACGGCTACACAGAAAACGACATTATAGAAGCGTCGCGTGCGTTTACCGGGTGGCGTCGCGAGTACAACCCCAATACCGGTCTGACGCAGGTCATCTTTGATCCGGAGAACAAGGCGGTAGGTAGTAAAACACCTCTGGGTGTACCAGTTACGCATGATCTGTCTGCTGATGACTATGCAACTATGGTCGACCTGACCATGACCCTGACTGACGAGAGCGGCTCCAGCCGCGTTGCCAGGTTTCTGAGTTCGAAGTTGCTCGCCTATTTCGCACAGCAAAACCCTGATCCACAGCTGGTCGATAATGTCGCCGCCGAGCTGCTTGCCAATAACATGCAGGTGGGCCCGGTACTTAAAACACTGTTTCTGTCAGAGGCGTTTTACTCGGCTTCGTCACGCGAGGGTCTGGTGCGTGACTTCTACGAGCAAGTAGTGGGGCTGGTGCGCACCACTGGTATGACCGAGTCCGAGTGGGTCTATCGCAGTTACCTGTCAAACATGAACAGTGTGCCGTCCATGCCGCCGAGCGTTGAGGGCTGGCCAGAAGGTGATGACAAAATCAATGCACAAAGCAGTGGCATTGAACTGCCGAACTTTGTCAATGAGTTAATAACCAACCGTAACTCACAAAACGAAGACGGCTATGACATTGCCGCAGCGCTTCAGCCGCAGGCAGCAACCGGTCCTGCTGAAGTGGTCGATCATGTCGCACAACTGCTGGGTGTTGAACTGGATGATGTCGACCGCAGAGAACTGATCGCTTACATGAATGTGCACATCAATCGCGATGGAGAAGAAACGCCACTGACATACACGCCACAAAACGAAGAGCACCAAAACCGCAAGCTGCGCAATCTGATATGGATTCTGTGTCAGCACCCGAGCTTCCAGGTTAAATAGGACATCACCCATGACAATTTCAAAACAGGGAATAAACCGCCGCGACATACTAAAGCTGGCACTGGCCAGTGCCGGTATCAGCGCGCTCGGACCGGTTGGCAATCTGGCGTTTGCCGCACCGGACAATCGCAAGTTTCTGGTGCTGGTGAACCTTGATGGTGGTAACGATTCATTAAACACCACGATACCGATTAACCGGGATGCCTACTTTGACCGCAGGCCTTCCATCGCTGTTACCAATCCGCTTGAGCTGAACAGTGGCCCGGGAGCAACATCGGAGCTGGGTCTGCATCCGAACCTTCCCGGGCTGCGGGCGCTGCATGCCGAAGGGTCGCTGGCGCTGGTGCAGAAGGTGGGTTATCCGGATGCAAATCAAAGCCACTTTACCAGTAAGGATATCTTTCATACTGGTGACGCGAGTAGTAAGAACGCCAATGATAAATCCGGTTGGGTGGCACGCTATGCGGAGCTGTACAACAATCAAACACTCGGTTGTGTGTCGATTGGTTATAACGCCAAGGCACTGCAGAGTCCCAACGTGAATTTAATGCAGGTCAACAGCCTGTCCTCTATGGATTACCGAACTGACGGCAGCTTTTCCGGTGAAAGTCAGCGCCGTGTTGATGTGGCCCGCGCGATGCTCGATCGCTTTCAAGGAGCCGGAAACTCCAGAGAGGTAAAAAAGGCGCTGCAGGTCGGGCACGAGAACATTGATCGCATACAGGCGGTAATCGATAACTACCAGCCCAACGTCGATTACCCCACCAACACGCGCTTTAGCCGCTCGCTGGAGAGCATTGCGCAGCTGATACAGGCTGGTGGTCTTGGTACTGACATCTACTACACAGGTCTGGGCGGCTTTGATACGCACAGCGGTCAAAGCTCGCGTCATGGCAACCTGATGAGTGCACTGAATGGTGGTATCGATGCATTTGCGCGTGATATGAAAATGATGGGCAAGTGGGATGACTGCATTATCGTGGTGTTCTCCGAGTTTGGCCGCCGTAACTTCGAAAACGGTTCGGCCGGTACCGACCACGGTAAGGGCCAGACACTGCTGGTGACTGGTGGTGGTGTCCGTGGCGGTGACTATGGCTCGTCACTGTCTGATAACGACATACGCGTCGAGTCGAATCTGCCTATGGAAGTGGACTTCCGCTCGGTATTTGGCGAGGTGATTGATCGGCACCTGGGTAAAGACTCAACGCAGGTATTCACTGACAGCAGCCAGCTTTCAGGGCCACAGCCAGGCTTTCTGTAATACAAAGCCTGCGTGGCAGTGATTTGTAACAACGCCATTCGCGAATCAACGCATCTGCCGCGCAGGCTTCTGAAAAACCGACTATAGATAGTGCATAGCCATCGACCCGGTGGTAAACAGCGCGATGAACGCCTGCACGGGGTCTCCTCTCATCCAATGCATCGCAAGAGGGTCCATGACAGACACTCGATTTGTGATTTCATCTGTGCGTCCGTCGGTTGTGGCGGTCGCACTGGCCAGTGCACTGCTACTCAGCTGTAACAGCAGTTCAGACAATCAACCTGCCGGCATTACTGTGGCTGACCAGCAGCCGCGTTATCACTTCAGACTGGACGACAGCATTCAGATAAATCTGGCCGATGAGTTCAGCGCGACTGTGGGTGCATTGTCCGATAGTGCATCGGCAAACACAGCGCTGGTGTACACAATGGAATCACCGCTGCCTTCTGATGTCACTCTGGACGCATTCAGCGGTCAGATAACCGGTACGGCGGATACCCTGAACCCGACATCGGTTTACCGGGTAATTGTCAGCAGAGCATCCGATGCCAGTGCGGTTGCCGAGCTATCGTTTCGATTTGGCATTCATCCGGCGTTACCTTCGACACTGACCGAGCTTGACGACCGTTTTTCTACTGAAGTAGTACAGCCTGATGCCGCATTACCGGTGCGTATGGCACTGGCGCCGGATGGGCGTTTGTTCTTTGCAGAACTGCAGTCCGGCAACATTCGCATCATCGATCCGGATGGACAGCTACTGGAGGCACCGTTTGCCACACTGAATATTGTCAGTGGTGATGAAAAAGGCCTGCTTGGTCTCGCCATAGACCCGGAGTTTGCCGTTAATGGATTCGTCTATGCGTATGCTACCGTGCCGACAGACACAGGTAATCGTGCACAGATAGTGCGCTTTACCGCAGTGGAAAATAGTGCGGTCGCCAGCACAGTTATCGTGGACAACCTGCCGGTGGCAGATCTGCACAACGGTGGAGAGCTGGTATTCGATGCCACCGGACATCTCTTTTTGGGGCGCGGCGATATTGATGACCCCGATACCGCGCAGGACGAAGGGGGTTTGTCCGGTCGTGTGTTGCGCTACACCCGTGACGGTACCGTACCAGACGATAACCCGTTCCCGGGTTCACCCGAATGGAGCCGGGGATTACGCAACACCTTTGCCATGACCGTGCATCCGACCACCGGTGATCTGTTTGGCGCCGACGCCGGACCCGCCAATGATGACAAGTTGAATTATTTGCTGCCGGGTAAAAACTTCGTGTGGGGTATGGAAGAAGAACCTCAGGGCAGTGGTATTGGCTTTACCATAAACGTGTGGGATGAAGTCATAACACCCACAGGTTTGTTTTTTCACAGCGGCGCTGGCGGCATGGCTGAGTTTGAGAACCAGCTTTTCCTGGCCAGCTATAACGATGCTGATGTTCGGCGTGTGGTGCTGGCGGGTGATCGCTACACGGATTATATACGCGAGATTGAATTCGCCTCACTCGACGAGGCACTACCGAACAACAAGCCGCTGCATATTATCGAAGGGTTAAACGGCAGTATTTATATGTCAACCTTTGATGCAATTTACCGATTCTTTCCGCACTAGCTTCATCAAGCACTATGCAAATCATGCATACATTAACGCTTACTAAACCCCTACTGCGTCATCTGCAGATACATCTCTGCATAGCGCTTACCAATTTCACGCAAGCCCTCTGCGTTAAAGTGTACCGGCACAGGATCGATGTCAAGTGAGGGTAGTCCCTCGGCCTCAACGCAGCCGGTGCGTGGGTCATCATCGCTGTTTAAGCTCATTAGTGCTTCATTGACAGGTGCAATGGCGGTTTCGCCACATATGAAGTAGGCATTGTCATCGACCCATGATTGCCCTCTAAAGTCTGCGATCAGAGCGTTTAGCTTGTCGATGTAATAGGTTGGTTTCTGACGATCAGCACTTGATGCTTCAGGGTCTGATGTGCCCCATGACTGCCAGTCTGTCTCACCCTGGTGCCACAATATTGCGTCAAATTCTGACTTTACGCCCTGCGCGTTGAGCCCGGCAATCGCATGGTCACGCACTTCATAGAAGAAGTCTTTATCTCGATCCCAGTAGCCGATACCTTTGCCCGGCGCACTGATAACCACATAGCCAATAACGCGGCTGGTGTCGCGCTCTGCGACTACTTTGCCAAAGTGAAAAACGAAATTGTTGTGCGGGTCACGTGTAGGGTCCTGCAGCGATCCCTGACCAGGTGCCCAGTTGCCATCCCATGCGTTGTGCAAATCTGCCACGCGCCACTGATTGTCGTAGTTGTATGCGAACGCCTGTTGTGTCGGGTAATCAAGGTTCGCATCAAAGTCAGTGTTGCTGCCGCGCACGTTCGACTGTCCGGTAACCAGGATCAGGTCGGTAATATCGCTGACGGTTGGTGTGCGAGTGCTCCAGTCAATCGGTGGCACCGGCTCTGTGGGAGGCTGTGTAACTACCGGGGTGGTATTCGAATCTTCGGTATCTTTCTTTTCTGCTTCGTCCGGTGGTCCACCCATACACCCGGACAACAGAGCGGCGACAAGGATTGCTGTGCAGGTCAGCTGAGTGCCTGAAACAGGTTGCGCCCAAAGATTGCCATACATCGAATACGACTCCAGCACCGGCAAAAAGCCAGGCGCAGTTCATTATTATTATTGTTATCGGGGAGCCATGAACCTGGCGGTTAATCGGGGTGGCTCACCGTTCGAGGCGCTTTATCGGCACCTGTGGCGGCGGCTTTAGTGGTGGTTAATCGGTGGGAATGGTTTCTGTGTCTTTGATCTTTTTCATCACCACAGTTGAACTGGTGCGGGCGATGAAATCCTTGCTCATCAGCCGGTCCTCCAGAAACCGGTAGTACGCGCGCATGTCAGTTGCCAGTACCTTGAGCTGGTAGTCGTATTCGCCGGTTACGGCATAACACTCCAGTACTTCCGGCGAGTCGTTGATCAGGCGCGTAAATGCGTCAATGGCACTGTCGCTGTGAGTATGCAGGCTGATGTGCAGCAGAATGGTTTCTGTCAGGCCGAGCCGGTCTGCCGCAATCGACAGGTGAAACCCTTCAATGACGCCAGCCTCCTGCAGTTGCCGCACACGTCGCCACACCGACGACGCAGAACTGCCGATGCGCTCTGCCAGTTCCTGATTGCTGAGCCGGCAATCACGCTGCAGTTCGCGGAGTATCTGTCGATCCAATGCCGTTAAATTGAATCGTTCATTCATAAAATATCCATAAAGCGAAATGAATGATTCAAGGATAGCACTTATGCTGGCTAAATTGGCACAACAATCCAATGGAAGTTTTCTAGACTAGTGGTCTGAACTTTGTTGGGCGGACCACCCGTGCTGCCTTTGTCGCTCGGAGAACTTCTATGAACGCTCCTGTCCATCCGCTAACCGCCTACCAGCTTGCCGACCGCTACGGCCAGTCTCATGGTCGCGTATTTATGAGCGGAACCCAGGCGCTGGTGCGTGTGCTGCTCGATCAGGCGCGACGCGATCATGAAGCCGGGTTGAACACCGCCGGTTTCGTGTCTGGCTACCGTGGCTCGCCGCTTGGCGGAGTTGACCTTGAGTTATGGCGTGAGCGAGAGCGGATCGAAGAGGCGAAGATAGAATTTCTGCCGGCGGTTAATGAAGATCTGGCGGCAACTGCCATACTCGGCTCGCAACAGGTCGAGATAAATCCGGGCAAGCAGGTCGAGGGTGTTTTCGGCTTGTGGTACGGCAAAGGGCCGGGGCTTGATCGCGCCGGTGATGCACTGCGACATGGCAACGCCTATGGTGCGTCCCCTCACGGTGGAGTGTTAGTGGTTGCCGGTGATGATCACGGCTGTGTGTCATCGTCAATGCCGCACCAGTCCGATGTTGCTTTTATGACCTGGTTCATGCCGACGCTCAATCCGGCTTCGGTTGCAGAGTATCTGCAGTTTGGTGAATACGGTTATGCGCTGTCGCGATTCTCCGGCATGTGGGTCGGCTTTAAAGCGATCTCTGAAACGGTGGAATCTTCGGCCTCGTTTGATTTACAGGCAGATCGACGGTTTAACAAGCCTGACTATCAGGCACCGCCCGAGGGACTGCACTATCGATGGCCGGACCTGCCCGGGCCACAGATAGAGGAGCGGCTGGTGCATAAAAAGGAAGCGGTGCTGGCGTTTGCACAAGCCAACCCGATTGATCGGTCGCTGTATCAAATTCAATCGGCTCGCTATGGCATCGTTACCACAGGTAAAGCGCACCTTGATGTCATGGAGGCGCTGCGGTTACTGGGCCTGGACGAAAAAGCCTGCCGCGAGCTCGGGCTCGATATCTATAAAGTTGGTATGGTCTGGCCGCTTGCCCGGCAACAGGCGCTGGCGTTTGTGCAGGGCAAACAGGAAGTCATGGTTATCGAAGAGAAGCGCGGGATCATCGAAAGCCAGTTTAAGGAATACTTCTACGACTGGCCCGGTACCAAGCCGGAGCTAATGGTCGGTAAGCGCGATGAAAACGGCAACCGTCTGGTACCTTGGACCGGTGAGTTGTCGCCCAGGTTGCTAATACCGTTACTGGCGCGTCGGCTTAACCGTCACTTTCCCGAGGCGCAATTGATGGGTAAAGCGCAGCAGTGCCTTGCTAACGAACTACCGCTGATCAGCGTTGATGGCGCCACGCGCACACCGTACTTTTGCTCTGGCTGTCCACACAATACATCGACTGTGGTGCCGGAAGGGTCGCAGGCACTGGCTGGCATCGGTTGTCACTTTATGGCGAGCTGGATGGACCGCGAGACCACCTCATTAATTCAAATGGGTGGCGAAGGAGTTAACTGGGCGGCATCATCGCGCTTCACTGGTAAACCACATGTGTTTCAGAACCTGGGCGAGGGTACCTGGTATCACTCCGGTTCCATGGCTATAAGACAGGCGCTTGCCGCCGGCGCTAACATTACCTACAAAATTCTGTATAACGATGCAGTGGCGATGACCGGTGGGCAACCGGTTGACGGTCCAGTATCCGTTTATGCGATAGCGCACTCGGTGCGTGCGGAAGGTGTAGAGCGTATCGCACTGGTGTCTGATGATGCGAATAAGTTTAACGCTCGCGATTTACCATCCGACACCACGATTCATCAGCGCGACGAACTCGACGGCGTACAGCGAGAGCTGCGTGAAGTTAGTGGTGTGTCTGTATTAATTTACGAACAGACCTGCGCGACCGAAAAGCGCAGACGCCGCAAGCGCGGCACCATGCCTGCGTCTGATAAAACAGTACAAAACAAAACCGTACTGATCAACGAGCGTGTGTGCGAAGGTTGTGGCGATTGCTCGGTGGCGTCTAACTGCCTTAGTGTGGAGCCCATCGATACCGAATTCGGTCCGAAACGGCGGATCAACCAATCCTCGTGCAATAAAGATTTTTCCTGCGTAAACGGCTTTTGTCCAAGCTTTATTACGGTCGAAGGCACGGCCAAGAAATCGTCACCGGCAACGCTACTGTCAGTCGATGATTTACCCTTGTCACAGCCGGCACTGCCGGCCCTCAACAAGCCGTGGGATCTGTTAATAACCGGTGTTGGTGGCACGGGTGTGGTGACCGTGGCAGCACTCGTAACCATGGCAGCACACCTTGAAGGCAAGGGTGCAACGGTGCTGGATTTTACAGGCTTTGCGCAAAAGTTCGGGCCGGTATTAAGTTATGTGCGGCTCGGCGCCAGCCCTGCCGAAATTAATCAGGTGCGCATTGATGGTGCGTCGGCTGACGCGTTGATTGGTTGCGATATCGTTGTGTCGTCGTCACCGAAGGCTTCTGCCAGTTATCGCCCCGGTATGCGTGTGGCCTTAAATACCGCCGCTATGCCTACCGGCGATATTGTGCAACGACGCGATGCCAGTCTGCAGATAGATCATCGAGTATCGGCAATCGCCAGTAAAACCGGTAGCAAACAACTCAACAGCATCGATGCAAACCGGCTGGCGGAGAGCGCGTTTGGAGATACCGTATTTTCCAACATGATTATGCTTGGCTATGCGTGGCAACTGGGGCTGGTGCCGATCACGCGTCGCGCGTTGCTAAGAGCGATTGAACTCAATGGTGTGGCGCTCGAGAAAAACCACAAGGCGCTTGAGCTTGGCCGCCTTGCCGCATGCCACCCCGGAGAGCTCGAGCGCCGGCTTGGGATGCACTCAACTACGCACTCAACTACGCACTCAACCACGCAATCAAACGCGCCCTCAACCCAACAGTCGTTGTCAGCAGTTCAGCAACGTGAGCGATATGCAGGTTATCTGGTCGACTATCAATCTGGGCGATATGCAGCGCGCTACAAGCGTACGTTAGAAAAATTCGAACAACGTCTGCAATCATTATCTGCGGATGAACAGGAGCAGTTAACTCGTGCGGCCGCTGCTAATTTATACAAACTTATGGCCTACAAAGACGAATACGAAGTAGCGCGGCTGCACACGGCGCCTGGCTTTACCGAACAACTTGAAGCGCAATTCGAGTCGGGTTATCAGGTTAGCTATCATCTTGCACCGCCGCTGTTATCGTGGCGCAAAGACTGGCGCGGGCGCCCGAAAAAACAGCAGTTTGGTAGTTGGTTACAGTACCCGATGGCAGGGCTTGCGCAATGTAAAATACTGCGTGGAACACCGCTGGATGTTTTCGGGTATACCACCGAGAGAAGACTGGAACGCAGTCTGGTGCGCTGGTATGAAGCGCTGTTACAGCAGTGCGCTAATACGGTTACTACAACTAACCTGCCATTGTGGCAGCGCATTCTTGCAGCCCCTGAGAGCATTCGCGGCTATGGTGTTGTAAAGGAAACATCAATTAGCAAAACCAAAGGGCAGGTGAGTGAATGGCTACAACAGGTGGGGGCTTAATGCCGTTTGGGTGTAATCTTCATTCGCATGCAACAACAACAGCCCCTGCTGAAACGGCAGGGGCTTCGTTAGGTAGACGCACGGAAAACGGCTTAACTAACCTTCACCACAACCTTGCCAAAGCTATTGCCCAGTAATACATCGTTCAGCGCTGCCGGTGCATTCTCAAGGCCCTCTACAACCTGTTCTGTGTACTGAATTTTGCCTTCCTTTATCCAGCCCGACATGGCCTTGGCAAACTCGGGATAAAGCCCCGGGAAGCTGTCGAAAATAATAAAGCCCTGCATTTTAACTTTCATGCGCAGGATGGTGCCCATAATCATCGGGCTGAAGTCGGGCCCCTCAGGCAGACCGGTCAGGTTGTACCAGGACACAACACCACACACGGGAATCCGTGCGAACGGATTCAGCAGTGGCAATACTGAATACAGCACGTTGCCACCAACGTTTTCAAAATACACATCAATGCCTGACGGGCAGGCGTTTTTCAGATCAGCTGCGAAGGTATCGCGCTTGTGATCAATACACGCATCAAAACCGAGTTCATTAACCACGTGATCGCACTTCTCGGGGCCACCGGCAATACCGACGACATGGCAGCCGTGCAGCTTTGCAATCTGTCCGACCGTAGCGCCGACCGGACCCGTGGCCGCTGCAACCACGACGGTTTCACCGGCTTTGGGTTCACCGATCTTGAGCAGACCCGCATAGGCGGTAAAGCCAGGCATTCCCATAATCCCCAGTGACCACGACGGATTGACCGGATCCTTGCCCAGGTTCAGCACTTCTTTGCCATCGGATACACCGTAGTCCTGCCAGCCATTGCCACACAGCACATGGTCGCCGGCACTGTAACCGTCGAGCTTTGACTCAACGACTTCTGCCACGGTGCCACCAACCATTACCTCGTCTATCTGCACAGGTGTGGCGTAGGATTTGGCATCGTTCATTCGACCGCGCATATACGGGTCGAGTGACAGATACTCGGTGCGCAGTAACATCTCGCCATCGGCGGGCGTCGGCACATCGGCGTTTTCCAGTCTCAGGGTATTTTCGTCCGGCAGGCCATTGGGTCTTTGCGCCAGTACGATGCGGCGATTGGTGCTTGCTGATTGCGTCATTATTTATGCCTCTTGCAGTCGAGTGTTTGAAGGCACCCGTATCGATGTTAGTCCGGTGTGGGAGTGGATCTTACACAGAAAGCAGTTCTGCGTTCAGGTGACTGGTATCGTTGTACAGTACCACCTGCGGCGGGTTGTCTGCATCATTGATGTCTGCCGAAAATCTGAGCTGCGTAACGCTGGTGTTGTACGGGGTTTGGCGGGCGTAGTCGGTTTGCTCCGGCACCAGCTGCTGCAGTAGCAGTCTAATCAAATCGCCGTGTATCACACACAGCACTGTCGTCGGTTTTCCGGTGTAACGCTGGTGTAATGTGTCGACGATGGTTGTGGCTCTGCTGTGTGCGAGCTCTGTTGTTTCTCGTGGTTTGCTTTTCCACCAGCCGTCGGCGTCGATATCGTCGGGTATGTGATAGGCCGGAAACTGCTGTGCTATCTCGTCACGTGTCATGCCCGGCATACCACGGGTTTGCCCGGGTTTATAGCCATCGAAGCACCCACCCACCTCGAACAAATCAGTCCAGATCTGTGGCTGTAGCCCGGCCAGTTCAGTGGCAGGATGCACGGTTTGCATGGTGCGTAAAAAAGCGCTGGTGTAAACCCGCTCAAGCACTGGCAGCCTGGTGCTGTTATCGTGATTGCCAGTATGATTAAACGTCTCGGCAATACGCTCGCCGAGTCGCTGAGACTGCGTCCTGCCACGTGCGGTCAGTGGCGGATCACATACACGTTGTGACTGAGGCACAGCGTTGTTATGAGACTCGCCATGCCGCACCAGATACAAATTAAATTGCTTGTCCATAGTCTTCAATTGTATTTACCTACCACGGGAGTTCATCTCCATTCCACGACCAGAATCGTCCAGACTGTTCGGCGGTTAGCGTCTGCAGTATGTCGATGAGTTTTGTCGCTGTATAGGTGCTCTCAAACAACGAGCCATCCGGTACGTTTTTCTGGAAGGGTTTGGAGAGTCGGGTGTCGGTGGTGCCCGGATGCAGCGATGCCACGCACACTTCAGGTAGTTGTCTGCGCCATTCGATCGCAATATTCTTCAGGCACATATTGAGTGCAGCCTTTGACGCGCGATAGCTATACCAACCCCCCAGACGATTATCTTCGATGCTGCCAACCTTTGCGGATACAGTGGCAAAAATGCGTGTGTCGGTTGTGCTTTGCGCGGCTGCAGCGCCTGTAGCTTTTAACAATGGTGCGGCATGCCTTGCCAGCAGCAGCGTTGGCAGACAGTTAACCTGCATATTGCGGGTAAAGAAATCCGCATCAATCTCCCTGAGTGATTTCTCCGGCCCTTTATCGGCAGTGTGCAACAGACCGGCGCAATTAATCAGCCAGTCAATGTGGCCTGTGTCCAGACCGGACAGCCAGTCGGCTACGGCGCTGTCGGAGGTTAAATCGGTTTGTGCCCAGACAACACGCGGGTCTTCAGTCAATGACTCGGATGTTTGATGGTAGCTCGCATAGATGCGATCAATATTACCGCGCGCCAGTAGCTGCTGTATTAGTGCCTGGCCAATGCCACCATTGCCTGCTGCGATCACTGCAATCATAGAGTTGAGTTTGGTGCGACGACCGTGCAAAGTGTACCAGCGTGCAGCGTGTGTGGTCGGATTATCCTGTGCTCCCCTGCGTAACCGTTATCGTTCGAAAATTCATAAAGGTTGTCACTCATCGAAAGCCGGGTCTCCATTGACGGTCCGTCGACCGCGCGACTGATCGGGGCGTTTGTGCTCGGCTGTGCCTTTTTTGCGTACGGTTTTATTCACCGCGTTGCACCGAGCGTCATGACTGACGAACTGATGCGCGACTTCGCGGTCGGTGGTTCCGCACTTGGCAGTCTGTCGGCGATGTACTTTTACGCGTATGTCTCGCTGCAGATACCGGTCGGTATGCTGATGGATCGGTTTGGCCCGCGGCGGTTAATGAGTGGCGCGCTGCTGCTCTGCGCAATCGCGTCCGTTGGGTTTGCCAGCAGTGATTCCCTGTTACTTGCCTCCATCAGCCGACTGGTGATCGGTGGCAGTGTTGCGTTTGCCTTTGTCGGCACGCTGACCATCCTGACTTACTGGTTTGCACCGGCGCGCTTTGCCATGTTTGCCGGGCTGCTGCAGTCGAGTGGTATGGTCGGCGCGATGCTCGGACAGGCACCATTACGGCTTGCGGTGGAACACTATCAATGGCAGGGCGCGCTTTGGGGTCTCGCAGTGCTGGCGCTGGTGCTTGCTGCAATGGCTTTTATCGTTATACCGCGGCGGGACAGTGTGAGTGCACTGGCACAGGCTGAAGGTGGCCGCACCGACGACGCTGGCAGCGTCTGGTCGATTTTGCACAGGCGACACAACTGGCTGTGTGCGCTGGCAGGCTTCGGCATGGCGGCCCCCATGCTGGGCTTTGCGGCATTGTGGGCAGTGCCGTGGTTAACGACAGTACGTGGCTTTGGTGCTACGCAAAGTGCCGGTATTGCATCGACCGTGTTTCTGGGTTGGCTGGTAGCGGCACCGATAATAGGCTGGATCTCCGATCGCATGGGCAGACGCAAGCCCGTGTTGCTGACCGGCAGCCTGGTAAGCCTGCTTGCGTTTGTCGCGATACTGCAATGGCGTATCGAATCGGCCACAGTCATGAGCTTACTGTTTTTTGTGCAGGGGGCCGGCGGTTGCGCCATGGTGGTCTGCTTCAGCCTGATGCGCGAGTACAATGCGCATCAACACACCAGTGCGTCGCTTGGCATGCTCAACACCTGTGTGGTTGGTTCCGGTGCCATCATGCAGCCGTTGATTGGCGTGGCGCTTGACAGTCGCTGGCAGGGCGGGGTGTTTGAAGGCGTCAGGGTCTATAGCGAAAGTAACTACAGCTCGGCGTTCCTGTGGTTGATTGCAGCAAATGTTGTGGCCGTAGTATGCAGCGCAGCGCTCACGGAAACCCGTTGCCGCGCCTTGCCATGACAGTGCGAGACCGATGATTGTAGTCAATGGCCCACAGCGTCTTGAGTTTAGGTTTTGAGTTTGAGGTTTGAGTTGACAGTTTGAGTTTGGGCCGTGAGTTGCCATGCTGTGTTTTAGTGGCTCAGGCTCTGAGCCACAACGCTGCGACACTGTTATCCGTTGTTCAAATACACCATAAACACAATAAGAAACGGTGACCGAACATGGCCTATAACACCAGTGTGCACGCCCGAACCCGCATGCAGCAGCGCGGCATTTCGGCCAGACTCGTCAGAAATGTTATCGACTACGGCAGCACCTACCGGGTGCTGGGTGGCGCGGTGGCGCGTCGTGTTACGCGTAAAGATCTGAAAGAGCTTGACGAGGTTTTGCCCAAAAAAGACCTGCTCGACCTTGACCGTCATCGGGACGTGTACGTGGTCATCAGCCACAACGACGATGTCATCACGGTGGGCCACCGCAGCACTCGCTTTTACGACTGACGCTCGGTGCGCGGCCGGCACTGACACGTTTGCCGCGCCAGTGTTCCGCATCCGACAACTGTCGGGTTGGTCGCCCACGCCGCGCGAAGATATGCGATGATGCACACTCATCACGATGGTCGCGTTGAGTGGCCTTTGAGGAGGGGCATTGGATCCATTCCAGTTGTTGGTTGGAGGTATTGCGAACGGTTGCGTCTACGGGTTAGTGGCGCTTGGCTTCGTACTCATTTACAAAGCCACCGAGGCGGTCAACTTTGCGCAGGGCGATCTGATGATGCTCGGTGCGTTTGTGACGATGACCTTTGTCAATCAGGAATGGTGGGGCTTTCCTTTTATCCCGGGCTTTATACTGGCCATGCTGGTGATGGGGCTGTTTAGCTATCTGCTCGAATTTGTGGTGATTCGGCGCCTGTTCGGTCAGCCGCAGTTCGCGGTCGTAATTCTAACCATCGCTATAGGGTTTATTCTGCGCTTTATTGCGGGCTCCATCTGGGGGCACGATCCGCAATCACTTGAGTTTCCACTGGCCGGCCAGTCGTTTCACATTGGCTCCGTTGTGGTCGGTTACGATGAGGCGTTCGTCATTCTGGTAACGGCAGTCCTCACATCGCTGCTGTACCTCTTCTTTGCACGTACGCGGCTCGGCATCGCCATGCAGGCGTCCAGCCAAAACCAGCTGGCGGCCTACTATATGGGCATACCGGTCAAGCGCATCAGTTCACTGATCTGGGCGTTGTCCGGGATGACCGCATCGGTTGCGGGTGTGTTGTTCGCTGCCAAGGGTGCGATCGATCCGTCAACCGGGCTGTTGGGTATTAAGGCATTTGCCGCGGCGGTGATCGGCGGCTTTGGCAGTCTGCCCGGGGCATTGGCGGGTGGCCTGATCATTGGCATCATCGAGCCGATGGCACAATTCTTCGCCCCCAGCGGCTACAGCCAGATCGCGCCGTATGCGGTCATGTTGCTGGTGCTGATACTGCGACCGAACGGCCTGTTCTCGCAGGTTTTTCAGAAGAAGGTGTAATCCGTGCGCATTCATTTTAAAACGGACTACCAGCAAGACCTGCGTTTGTTCAGTGATTTGCCCACGTTCATTTACTACCTGATCTTTTTTATCGCTGCCGCTTCAGCACCACTGTGGCTTGGCGAATATCTGCTCGGTGAAATGACCTATGTACTGATCTGGGTCATTGCCGGACTGGGGCTGATGATACTGGTGGGCCATACCGGCCAGGTCAGTCTTGGACACGGAGCGTTTCTGGCCTGCGGCGCCTATATGGAATACAACCTGATTGAAGCCGGTGTGCCGTTTTTACTGGCATTTCCCTTGTCGGGTCTGTTTGCCGGCATTATCGGCGCACTGGTGGCGATACCCGCATTAAAAATGAGTGGCATCTACCTGGCTATCGCCACACTGGCATTTGGCATCATTGTCGAGGATGTCATCATCCTGCTTGAGCACTGGACCGGTGGTGTTGAAGGCGTCTATGTATCGTCGATCATGATCTTCGGCATCGACTTTGATCGCTACGCTGGCGGGCTTGAACCCTACGCGGTACCGGGGCATAACTTTTACTGGCTGTGTCTGGCGGTGGCGTTGTTATCCACACTTTTTTATCGCAATCTGCTGCGCTCGCCAACCGGCCGCGCTTTTATTGCCATCAGAGACAGTGAAGTGTCTGCACGTGCGATGGGGGTCAATGTATCGCGATACAAAACGCTCGCCTTTGGTCTGTCCTGTTTTTTTACCGGTTTGTCCGGTGCGTTGCTGGCGCACTTTCTCAGCGCCTTTAACTACGAGGCGTTTCTGATTCTAATATCCATCCAATTGCTGTTGATGGTGACCATTGGAGGGCTTGGGTCCATACACGGTGCCTGGTTTGGCGCGCTGATTATCGGCCTGCTGCCGGTACTGATCGTCATTGTGCGTGAGGAAATATCTGCCGCTGCGGGCCTGGGTAACTTCACGATACCGGGTCTGGATCAGGCGGTGTTCGCGGGCTTTTTGATTATCTTTATCATGATAGAGCCGCTTGGTATCTATGGTCGCTGGCTAAAGATACGCACCTGGTTTCAGCTCTTTCCGCTGGCAAAGAAAGATATGTTCAAGCGTCATAAGTCCTACCTGAAAACGGAGCGTATGCGTTGAGCCTGTTAACCGTTCAGGATTTGAGCATTCGCTTCGGTGGAATTGTCGCCGTCGACGATGTCAGCTTTGCGGTTGAGCCGGGTGAGGTGTTTACTATAGTCGGTCCCAACGGCGCTGGTAAATCAACGATCTTCAATTTAATCAGCCGCTTTTATGAACCGAGCAGTGGCTCATTGCATTTTGATGGTCACAACATCACACGTATGAAGCCGGAGCAGATAGCCCAGCTTGGCATTGCCCGTACGTTTCAGAATATCGAATTATTCGAGCACTCCACCGTGCTGCAGAATTTGCTGGTGGGTCGCCATTCCAGCCGACGTACACACTTCCTGCAGGATATCTTTTTTACGCCGGCCACTCGACGTGAAGAGATAAAACATCGCGAACACGTCGAAAGCGTGATTGATTTCTTTGACCTGCAACCCTATCGCGACAACCTGATAGCCGGGCTGCCCTACGGGGTTAGAAAAGTCGTTGAGATCGCACGGGCGATGTCTTCTGCACCGAAGATTATCCTGCTCGACGAGCCGGCGTCCGGTTTATCGGTTGAAGAAACCCAGGACATGGCGTTCTGGATTGAAGACATGCAAAAAGACATGGGTCTGACAGTGCTGATGGTGGAGCATGATATGGGGCTGGTGTCGAAGGTGTCTGATCGGGTATTAGCACTGGCCGATGGCCGGCCGCTGGCGCTCGGCACTGCTGAAGAAGTGCAGAAGAATGCTGATGTCATAGAGGCCTATCTCGGTGATGCCGATGCAGCGGGTAATGCGGCGGCCGAGGAGTCAACCGCTGCGGAAGTGATCACTGGTTCTGCAGCGAACGCTAATCTAACAACCGCTGCAAACAGTGCAGGTGACACAGCCGCAGACAATGTGCTGGAACTAAACAACATAGAAACCAGCTACGGTCCCATCCTCGCATTGCGCGGTGTCAGTTTAAGTGTGCAGCAGGGGCAGATAGTTACCATTCTCGGCGCTAATGGCGCTGGTAAGACCACGCTGCTAAAAACCGTCTGTGGCGTTATGGACCCGACCAAAGGCCAGGTGCTGCTTAACGGTGCAGAGATACAGGGTCGCGAGCCTGATCATATTGTTAAAGCCGGTGTTGCGCATGTGCCCGAAGGTCGCGAGGTTTTTCCGCTGCTGAGTGTGGAAGAGAACCTGATGATGGGGGCGTATTCACGCACTGAACGCGCTGGTATCAATCAGGACATGGATATGGTTATGGAGTACTTTCCGGCCCTGAGCGAGCGACGACAGCAAACAGCCGGTACCCTCTCTGGCGGACAGCAACAGATGCTCGCCATTGGTCGAGGCTTAATGACACGTCCGAGTGTGTTGCTGCTCGACGAGCCAAGTCTGGGTCTGTCGCCACTGCTGGTGCAGGAAATATTCGGCATTATTCAGCGTCTGAACAGTGAGCAGGGCGTTACCATGTTGCTGGTCGAACAAAACGCCTCTGTTGCGTTAAAGACAGCGCACTACGGTTATGTACTTGAGATCGGTCGCATAGTTATGGCCGGAGAGGCGCAAAAGCTACTGGACTCACAGGACATACAGGAATTCTATCTTGGTGACACTGGTGACTCGCAGCGTGATCAAAAGCGCTGGAAGCGCAAAAAGACATGGCGGTGAACAGCTTTGCTGATGAGAGTTCCTCACGACAACACTATTGGTTTGAAGGTATGAAAACTGTCGCAACCATTGTTTTTCACCATCACCTTGTGGGCAGGGCAGGCTAACTATGTCGTCTCAAATGCAACCGGCCATACCGCCTGAACAAACCATCGATGTTGAAGGCAATACAACAGTATCCGCGCTGTTCCGTCACCGGCGCAATCAGTTCGGTGAGCGTGTGGCGCACCGTGAAAAAGACCTCGGTATCTGGAAGTCCTACAGCTGGAATGACTACTATCGGCACGCCTGTCAAATTGGTGCAGGGCTGGTAAGTCTGGGCTTAAAACGCGGTCAGGTCGTGGCAATTTTATCTGAGGATAATCGCTATTGGCTGTATTGCGACATGGGCATTGTATTGGTGGGCGGCATTACAACGGGTGTTTATACAACCGACTCCGCGAGTCAGTTGTCGTATCTGATGAACGACAGCGAAGCTCCGTTTTTATTTATCGAGAACGACGAACAACTTGATAAGTATCTTGAAGCCCGCGACAGTAAAGACGGCGATGGCATGGCCGGCGTGGAAAAGGTCATTGTCTACGAGCGCGATGGCTTAAGAGATTTCCACGACGATAAGGTTATATTTATTGATGAACTACTGGAGCTTGGTCAGGCATGGCTTGATCAGCATCCGGGGTTCATCGATGCGGAAATCGAAAAAGCAGACGGTAACGATACCCTGATGCTGGTCTACACATCCGGTACCACCGGTCCGCCGAAGGGCGCGATGATCAGCCATCGCAATATGCTGTACCAAATCGCTTATGCGATACCGATGCTCGAAGTGGAAGACACCGATGAACAACTGTGCTTTTTGCCGCTGTGTCACATCTACGAGCGGTTGCTGTCTGTGTACGGACAACTCGGAGCCGGAACCACCGTTAACTTTTCCGAAAGTGTCGATACCATCTTCGACAACATGCGAGAGGTATCGCCACATAGCTTTGCCGCGGTGCCCCGATTCTGGGAAAAGGTGTATTCACAGGTACAAATCAGACGCAGTGAAGCCACGGTTATCGGGCGCTGGGCATTTGATCGTGCGTTAAAAACCGGCGGTGAAGTGGTCGCACAGACAGAGCGGGGCAGCGTATCGCCGTTGCTAAAGCTGCGTTACCGCATCTGGGATTTTCTGGTGCTGTCAAACCTCAGGCATCTGTTGGGCATGAACCGTATGCGTCGGGGTGGCAGTGGTGCCGCGCCCATCAGTCCGGAGTTGCTGCGCTGGTTTGATTCGATAGGCGTGCCTTTGCGGGAAGGTTACGGTGCAACCGAGTCTGCAGGTGTCATTAGTACTAACATCAAGGCTGACAATTCCATCGGTACCGTCGGCAAGGCGCTGCCAGGTACCGAGATAAGAATTGCAGATGATGGTGAAATACTGGTACGTGGCCCGAACGTGTTTCAGGGTTACTGGAATAAACCGGAGAAGACCGCAGAGACAATATCTGCTGACGGCTGGCTGCATACCGGTGATGTTGGCCACCTCAATGAACAACAGGCACTGACCATCACGGGGCGGCTTAAGGATATTATCATCACCGCTGGTGGCAAGAACATCACACCGGCTGAAATCGAAAGTCAGCTAAAGTTTTCACCTTACGTGTCTGATGCCATAGTCATTGGTGACCGGCGCAAGTATCTGACCTGTCTGGTAATGATAGATCAGGAAAACGTCGAGAAATACGCCCAGGACAATCAGGTGCCGTTTTCTGACTTTGCTTCGCTTTGCGCTGCCAATGAAGTGGTCGAACTGATCGGTGCCGAGGTTGAAGCGGTGAACAAGCTGTTTGCCCGGGTAGAGCAGATAAAGGAATTCCGCCTGATTGATGTGTTGCTGACGGCGGAAGACGAAGAGTTAACACCAACCATGAAGCTCAAGAGAAGTTTCGTGGAAAAAGCCCATTCGAAACTGATTGATTCCATGTATGCGCAAGCGGGGTAAGGTGGGGTCAGTAAAGTCACGAATAGTCATTGGCGATGTGCGCGGGATTGCACACCATCAATATTTTCTAACACCATAGAGCTGGGAGATAACACAATGCAAAAAACAAAGAAGCTGGTAAAGGCGCTGACGCTTGCCGGTGCAGCAGCCTTTACCGGTATGGCAACAGCGGCCACGCAGGGTGTCACTGATACTGAAGTCGTCGTTGGCAGCCTCAATGATCTTTCCGGACCGTTTGCGGCTTTTGGTGCGCCGGCAACCAAGGCGGCACAGCTCTACTTTGATGAGATCAACGAAGCCGGCGGCGTGCATGGCCGCAAGATTCGTTTCGTGGTTGAAGACCACGGCTACCAGGTGCCGAAGGCGGTGCAGGGTGTCAATAAACTGGTTAACCGTGACAAGGTTTTTTCCATGCTGTTGTCACTGGGTACGCCACATAATATTGCGGCCTTTAAAGTGCTCGACAAGAAAGGCATTCCTAACGTCAATCCACTCACCGGTGCCCGCCAGATGCTGCAGGATCCGGTTAAATACAAATTTGCTGGTACTGCCAGCTACTACGACGCAGTCCGTGCAGCCATTGGGTATATGGTTGAGAACGAGGGCAGCAAGAACATCTGCGCTATGTATATCCCCAGTGACTTTGGTAAGGAAATTCAAATGGCGGCAGTTGATGAATCCGCGGCCCGTTCACTGGAATTCAAAGCAGAAACTACCCACAAGCCGGATGAGTCAGATTATGTCGGCGCGCTGGGTAAGCTGAAAGAAGCCGGTTGCGATACCATCGCCATTGCACTGTCAGTACGTGGTGCCATTACTGCCATCGCCACTGCCAAGAAAATCGGCTGGACCGATGCCAAATTTGTGGGCTCAAGTGCGTCTTTTCACACCGCCATCGCCAAAGTGCCGGGCGGTGTTACTGAAGGCTTCTTTGCCGGCGCCGGCTGGCAGGACCTGGCAGCTCGTGCTGAAGATCCTGAAGTTGCAGCGTGGATTAATTCCTACACTGAAGCCACTGGCGAGAAGTTCCCGGGCACCGGTGCATTACTCGGTCGGTCCGCTGCGGAGATTTTTGTCAAGGCACTGGAGGCTGCCGGTACTGATCTGACCAATGACAGTTTTGTTGCCGCGATGGAATCTCTGGATTTTGAAGACAAAATAGCCGGCAATCAGGTCAAAGTCGGTGAAAACCACATTGTCTCCAACGAGGTCTTTATCTCAAAGATTGTTGATGGTAACTGGCAGGTGGTCGGAACGCGTTAGCGTGTAAGCGCGGTAGACCCGAGGTACTGCAAAAATAGGTACAGCAAAGGGCCGCAGCAATGCGGCCCTTTCTTTATGCGTGATTATTAAGTACCGTAAGCCATAAGTGAACTTGTATTGATCAGTAACTTTAGTGATAAATGTATTCGGAGGTATTAATGCAATGAAGCAGAGTAACCAGATCAGGGTCGGCAATTTACTATACCTGGCACCCATGTTTGTTGCGGTACTCGCTGGCTCCTTTTTCTTCAGGGTGCCCGGTAGTTTGCTGTTGGTGAAGCTATTAGTGGTGCCGATGTTTTGGTTGGCGCTGCGCGGGCTGCCCACACTCTATAAGAACCCGATTGCAGAGCAACCAACTCTTTCACCCAATGTAATCGAATACTACGCGTTATTTATTTTACTCTTTGCGGCTTTTTTGCTGGTTGTGCTGTGGACGCCGGAATTTACCGTGTTGAATCTGTTGCTGTCACTGTTTGGTGTATTGCTAATCGGGCTACCACTAAAACTGTGGGGCCATCATCGACGCACTGGTAGTGAGGCCGGGTGAGTACTCTATGCATCGCCCTGCGGTTGTGATTGCGGCAACTGTTCTTTGATTGGAAACGTTGTGAATGGTGACCGTCTATTGGGTAGGTGGTAGGTAGGATGAATAAGCTTGCGCATCCACCACAGGTCCCTGTGTGGGCTCTCCATAGTCCCTCAGGACTCTGGTGTATCAGCCTTAAAACCGTTAGTCAACCGGTACCTGCATCGCGGTCATCGTGCGATTATCTGTACAGTTGCACCGATGAGATTTTTTGGTGGATGCGCTTGGCGCTTATCCCCCCTACGGTTTACCTATGTATTTGCTAGCCGCAATTGTTTTGTTGATGATGCTCAGTCTGCTTGTTGAAAAACGTAGTCCTGGCTTACTGGTTGAGCCGGTTCGTCGCAGTTATGTTCATATACGCGAAATACTGACGAGGTTCCGGTTACGGCATTCATTAGCGCTGAAGATTGCCGGATTTATGCTCTGCCTGGTTGTTGTGGTAGTGTCTATTGTCAGTAGTAATCCATCTAACCTGATCGCACCAAAACTAGCTGCGCTAGCTGGCTTTTTCATTCTGTTAGCGGGCTGGGCCCGGTGGCGCAGATCAGCGACGATTAGCGGTAGCGGGCTTCGAAGATTTCTATGTGAATCTGTGCCGGCATTTTGGATGGCCTGTATGTTTACCCTGATGCATTGGGACCCTCGGCATTCAGTGGCGGGTGCTATTGGTGGCTTTGTTTTTATATATGTACTTTGGTCACTTTTGCTTCTGCACCTGCGTGAATCGACAGACGACAACTCCACCAGGAGTGAGTAATGGATTCTGCCTCTGCTTATGAACAACACGCAGAGTCGTTTCTGCGTGGCCGTAGCAGCACTATCGGATCGCGTGTGATCAGTGACTGGGCAAAGCTGCTGGTACAAGCGGAGTATGATTCAGTTTCAGTGCTGGATGTTGGTTGTGGTGGTGGCTATCCGGTGACACAGACTTTGGTCGAAAGTGGCTTCACAGTATATGCTATCGATAGTTCACCTACGTTGGTCAATACCATACGACACAGGCTGCCCGCAGTAGAAGTCCGCTGTGAACGCGTACAGGATTCTGATTTTTTCAATCGGCAGTTTACCGCGATCGTTGCAGTCGGAGTGGTGTTTCTATTGCCGGAGGCAGAACAGATCGCATTGCTTACGGCGCTTGCCGACCGTCTTAAACGACATCCGCAAAACCGTAGCAGAATGCTATTTAGCGCACCCAAAGAAGCCGGTAAGTGGATAGACCAAAATACCGGGCTCGAATGTCATTCGCTCGGATATGACAGGTACTGCGCAGTCTGTCGTGCATCGGGCCTTGCAGAAATTGACAGTTATGTCGATCGTGGCCAGAACCATTATTATTCATGTGTCAGTTAAAACTAACGTGCAATCATCGCAGGTATTACATGCACGCTGGAAAAATCTCGTGCATCAGCGTTGCGGCTCAAGTAGAGTAACGTTAGCAAGATTTGTAGTAACAAGCAGTAGGAAGTAAATCATGAGCAGTACCGCCCTTCAAAAAGTCCGGCAGATGCCAGATCCTCACAGCACGTTAAAAAAGTACTTTGGCTACGACACATTCCGCGATGGCCAGGAAGCCGTTGTACAGCACCTGTTAAATGGCCATTCCGCCGCGGCGGTATTTCCGACCGGTGGCGGAAAGTCTCTGTGCTATCAGTTGCCGGCGCTGATGTTCAGTGGCCTGACGCTGGTAGTATCGCCGTTGATAGCGTTAATGAAAGACCAGATTGATGCATTGGAGAAGCGGGGTATTCGTGCCGCCCGACTCGATTCCACGCTGACTCTGGATGAGTATCGGCAGGTGATGGATGATATTCGCGCGGGTGACTTACAACTTCTGTATGTGGCTCCGGAGCGATTCAACAACGAACGTTTTCGCGCATCCCTCGACGATATTGAAATTTCTCTGTTCGCCGTTGACGAAGCGCACTGTATATCCGAGTGGGGCCACAACTTTCGGCCGGACTATCTAAAGCTGGTTGAGTTTGCTCGCGCATGTGGTGCAGAGCGGTTACTTGCGCTTACTGCTACCGCAACCAAAACCGTATTGCAGGATATCTGTAACCAGTTTGGTATAACCGCTGAGTGTGCAGTTAATACGGGGTTCTATCGCTCTAATCTGACATTGCGTGCAACTGCGGTGGATGCTGCCTCGCGTGACGGTGTGCTGCTCGATCTGTTTCGACAGCAACCGCCTTGCCCTTCGATTGTGTACGTCACTTTGCAGAAGACCGCAGAACAGGTGGCGGCAATGCTGTCACAGCAGGGTATTGATGCACGGCATTATCACGCTGGCATGAAAGACGAGCAGCGTACTGACGTTCAGGACTGGTTTATACAGTCGGATCGCAGTGTGGTAGTTGCCACTATTGCATTCGGCATGGGTATCGACAAAAGCAACATACGAGCGGTATACCACTATAATCTGCCTAAAAGCCTGGAAAACTATTCACAGGAAATCGGGCGTGCCGGGCGCGATGGTGAGCCCGCTGTGTGTCACCTGCTGGCCTGTGCCGATGATCTTAATCCACTCGAAAACTTTATCTACGGTGATACGCCAACGCTCGCGGCGCTTACACGTTTTACCGAGCACATGTTTCCGCAGGACAAAGACTTTGACGTATCGATGTATGAACTGTCGCGCCAGTGCGATATCCGGCTGCTGGTGTTGCGCACGCTTATTACTCAGCTCGAACTACAGGGTTACCTGAAGGGCGGTACGCCGTTCTATGCCAACTACCAGTTTAAGCCGTTGCTGAGTTCCAAAGAAATACTTGCGCAGTTTGATGCAGACCGCAGCGCATTCATCGCCGGTATATTCAAGCAGGCAACTAAAGCGCGAACCTGGTTTCAGATTGATCTTGATCAGGCTGCGGCCAGCCTCGGTGCCGAGCGCGATCGGCTGATACGCGCACTCGATTATCTGGCTGAAAACAACATGCTTGAGGTAAAAGTGGCTGGCGTGCGCAATCGCTATACGATCTTAAAACGCCCGCAATCTACCGATACATTGGCCGAAGAGTTATTCGAAGCAGCGCAGCAACGAGAGCAACGCGAGTTACAGCGACTAAACGAAACACTTGACTGGATCACACTGGATAGCTGTCGCACGTCGGCGCTGGCCGAGCGGTTCGATAGTGCGCTGGATGCAGACTGCGGTCACTGCTCCTGGTGTGAAACCGGTGCAGCCGTGGATCTGAATGCACGCAGCAATAGCAAACCTGACCCAGCGATGATTGAAGGTGCTGTCGCTTTGCAGAAACAACATGCTGATACACTGCCGACTGCCGTTGAAGTGACGCGCGTGCTGTGTGGGCTTTCATCACCGGCAATAAGCAAAGCTCGGCTGCAGAAGGAAAAACTGTTCGGCAGTTGCGAGACGACCAGTTATGAGCAGGTGCTGGCTATGGTTGAACAGAAGTTGTAGGTTTGGGTGCGGAATTGCTGGAGCACGTGCACTGCAAGCTAAATACGTGCACACCGTTATCGTGGGAGTACATTCCCGATGAGCGAACATGTCGCATATGCATGTCGTACTTTTCCGTCGAGGTACGGCACTGGCTATACGAGTACCAAATAATGGAGTTCGCCGTTCGGGGAACAGCTCCCACCGCCGAACTCAAATACGTGCATAATTTTTAGGTGGGAGTACATCCCCGATGAACGAACATGTCGCACAAGCATGCCGTACTTTGCCATCGGGCTGCGGCACTGACTATACGAGTACCAAACAATAGAGTTCGCCGTTCGGGGAACAGCTCCCACCGACGAACTCAAATACGTGCATAATTTTTAGGTGGGAGTACATCCCCGATGAACGAACATGTCGCACAAGCATGCCGTACTTTGCCATCGGGCTGCGGCACTGACTATACGAGTACCAAACAATAGAGTTCGCCGTTCGGGGAACAGCCCCTACCGACGAACTCAAATACGTGCCTGGTGACTACAGAAAGTCCCAACGCACACCAACGTGCAGTCTGTTGTCGATTTCGCGATCTTCAGGGCGGGTGTCGATTTGAAAGTATCGAATGCCGCCAAACACGGAGAACTGTTCGCGAACCGGTAGTGTTACGTCCACCTGTGCATCGATAGCGCGGTCACCAACGCCGAAGGTCAGAATGTCTGGTGCGTAGTAGAAGCTTGCACCGAACTCCAGGGGCAGTGTTTCAAACGGTAGCTGATAGGCAGTTTCGGCACCTACAGATACAGCCAGTGAATCCTGATTTTCATCACTCAGGATGGCGATGTACGAACGTGTGCCAAACGACAGTCGCAGAGAGCTGGTGAATGCTGCATCCAGTGCCAGACCTGCCTGCAGCACGGTGTCGCGCTCTTCACTGAACAGAAAGGCAAGGTGTGTACGTGCGCGGTCGAGGCCAAAACGTTTTGCACTGCTCTCGTACTGTGCAAACGCTACCTTTTCACTGAGGTAGAACGACAGTCGGTTATTTTCGAGTGGCGCTACCACGTCACCGGGGCGCATTGCATCTACCAGTGCGAGCAGTGCCTTACCGCCTTTGCTTACTTCACTTTCTGTTGCGGCCGGTGGTGCCTGCTTCGGCGCTTCGGCTGCTACGGGTTCGGCTTTTATGGCTTTTGCTTCGGGTGCTTCCACCTTTGGCTCTGCTGTCGTGGTTTCTCCAGTCGTGGTTTCTCCTGTCGCGGGTTCAGCTGCTACGTTCTCTGAGGTGGCCGCTGCTTCGGGCTTTTTCGGTGCGGGTGCAGGTGCGGCGGATGCCAGTGTGATGCGCACTCCGGATGACGAGACGAGTGGTGAGTCCAGTGAGGCTGAAAAGATTGCGTCAGTTTCTTCAACATCAGTAACACGTGGCAGCTCGGTTACGGCGCCAGTGCTGCTGTTGCTTGAATTATCATTGCGCGGGTCGACCACTGAAATATCAACGACTACACCTTCCGGTGGCACTTGTTGCGCGTGCGCAGTAATCGCTGTAGCCAGAGCAATTGATAATGCGAGTGCGGTTTTTGGAGCGGATAATTTCATAGATAACCTCGGGCAGCGCGACAGTTCGGGCAGAAATAGGATGGGAAGTTAAGCCTTTGTATAATTCTGCTTGGTCTGTTCGTTTCAGAACGCGATGCCGGTCACATGTCGGTGCGACGAATTGTAAACACTTATGCTGGCAGGTCACACAAGCGATTAACGCGCTGTTTTTGTGGAGTATTCGAAGTATTGCTTTGCCTGTGGCCGGCGCAATTAGCAGCGCTGTGTAAAGCTTCGCGCTAAGGATGTAAAACTCATGCAACAGGTGTATGAGGCAGAGCGTACGGGCAACCCGTTGCTACGATTGATTAGGTGATAGATTGGGGCCGTTTTCGGAGGGTATTGATCAGCCAGTGGAGTTTGATGCGAGCAATGTTGTCAGTGCGGTTAACTGAGGCGATGGCGCTCGTTTATAACTGTGCACCAGTGACAGGGTGCCGAAGAGACTCATGCCCTCAACGGTTAGTGTTGCAAGACGCTGTGCATCCGTGTCCGACGCAGGTTCTTCACTGTTCGTGTTATCGATCACGTCGGCAGGCAGGCAAACCCACGCAGACTCCACTATCGACATAGAGTGCATAACGGCAAATAACTCCGCTTCGCTGATCGTGCCGTCGTCTTTGTGGTTCAGGGCCGGTTCCGCACACTGTAGCACCACTGGCTGGCAAATCTGCTGTTGAATCTGATGCTCTATGTACCGTCGGGCGGGTGTAGTCTTCGGTGGCATTACCGCGCGGTAGGTGAGTAAGTCAGCCAGGGTAATGTGTGAACGTTTTGCCAGTGGTCCCTCATAATGTGCAGCCACCACCAGGGGATAGCGTTGAATCGGAATACAGCGCAGCGTGTCGGAATGCAGGTTAGGCGGCTGAAAATCCACAGAGCACACGGCCGCGTCAACGTCGCCGCAGTCTACCGCACAGAGCAGGTCTGACAGAGCCATCACCTGCATACTGACCTGCACATCAGGATAGGAACTCTGGTATCGCTGCAGTAATGGCGGCAGCGTTTTGATACTCGCAGCCGTTGCAGCAACTGTCAGATGCCCCTGAACGTCCGACCCAATAGAGGCAAGTGTATGCTCGATGTACGACAGCTCTTTACTTATTTGCCGGGCGGCTGGCAGCAGTGCCTGACCAGTTTCGGTGAGTTCGAATCGTTCACCACAGCGCACAAACAGCTGCGCGGCGAACAGGCTTTCCAGCGACTCGATTCGCTGCAGAACTGCCGCGTTCGTCAGTGCCAGCGCTCTCGCAGATCGGGACAGCGAGCGCGATTCTGCGACGTCAACAAACGTTTGCAGGTCGCATATATCCAGATTGCTCATACCCAGATTGCTCATATGAGGCTCGGCACTCAGCCATTTTGGTACTCTGAGTGTAGGTCGTGGTGTTGTCGCAGCCTTAAAAGCAAAATGAACAGCGTATGAAACAGTGATTACCGAGTTACAACGTGCGGCAACCGTTGGATAGTTAGGCCTGAGGTAGCAGGCTTAACGCTGGTCGTGAGAGCGATTTAGTTAAAAATAACTAATACAAACGAGTTATTGATGCACCCGAGTGTAAGAATTACTCTGTAGTGGCTATGTTGTGTGACATCTGACCGGGAGATAAGGAAAGTCGCCCGGTCAGCTCCTTCTACCCCAGAGACGAAGCAAGGGACACTTCGTCCTGAGCAGCCTGCGCGTGTGGAACATAAAGCACGCAGCACCGGCAGAAAAGGTTTCCATGAGCGACAAACTAACAGGCACTGTCAAATGGTTTGACAATGCGAAGGGCTATGGTTTTGTAGTCGGGCCGGACGGCAGCGATGTTTTTGTTCACTATCGATCCATCATTGGCGACGGCTACAAAACACTTTCAGAAGGTCAGCAGGTAGAGTACACGCGCGTCAAGTCTGAAAAGGGCTGGTCCGCGGTTGAGGTTGTGCCCACGGGCTAACCGTTCGGGCACTATGCCTTGGTACTGAGCCCGTGCAAAGAGCCTTTGCACAGAGCTTGTACACAGTATCGGAGCCGGATTACCCGGTTGTCTCGCGCTCAGCCCAGCCCGCAAAAATCCGCTCGAGTATCACCACCACGTAGTACAGCACAATGCCGAGGAACGCGAGCGCAATCAGAACCGCGAACATCAGCGGATAGTCCGAGTTGGTTTTGCCCGAGTCGAACAGCGCGCCAAGTCCGCGTCCGTGGGGCGATACGATTTCCATCAGATTGGTACCAATAAAAGCCAGTGTGACGGCAACTTTTAACGCCCCGAAAAACTCCGGCAGGGTTTTCGGCAGTGCGATTTTCCAGAAAATAGTGGTCTTCGAGGCGCCCAGTGCCCGCAGAATATCGCGGTACTCCGGCTCCAGTGTCGACAGTCCGATTGATATCGACACGGCAATCGGGAAAAACGAAATCATAAACGCGATCAGCACCGTGTTGAAGTCGTGTGCGCCGACAAACATCAGCGCCACAATCGGTACCACAGTCGCCTTCGGTATAGCGTTAAAGCCAACCAGCAGCGGGTACAGTGCCTCGCGCATGGTTCTGGAAAAACCCATGATCATGCCAAGTGCCACGCCAACCACAATCGCAATCAGCAGGCCGACTACCGTGCGCCACAGGGTTTGCCAGCCCATGCTTAAAAACAGTGGCCAGTAGCGCTCAAACGCCGGCACCAGATCAGATGGCGAGGCCATTTTGTAGTTCGGCCAGTCGTTCACCCACACCAGTGCTTCCCACAGCAACAGAAACACGACGATGGCAATCAGTGGTATCAGTACTTTTCTAATGGCCATTGGTTTGCTCGCTACTGTTTGTGTGACCGGAGTTATCAGTGCTGACGCGCCCCTGCGCCACTTCAATCTGGTGCCTTAAAACTTTCAGCATATCGGCGGCCTGCGGGGTGTAGAGCGTTTCAATTGAACGTGCGCCCTTAACCGGCAAGTCGAGCACGTATTGCGTCGAGGCTGGCCGCCCCGACATAACCACCACCTGATCCGCCAGGTAGATGGACTCGCGCAGATCGTGAGTGATCATGACACCGGTAAATGGCTCGCGTTCCTTAACCTGATGCATGATTTGCCACAGATCCTCACGTGTAAAAGCATCGAGTGCACCGAACGGTTCATCCAGTATCAGCACCTCCGGCTGATGAATCAGCGCACGACACAGCGAGGCACGCTGGCGCATGCCACCGGACAGTTCCGACGGACGCTTGTTTTCAAAACCCTCAAGACCAACCAGTGACAACAGATACCGTGCGCGTTCTTCCTGTTGCTGTCGCGACAGCTTTGTCGGTACAATTTCCAGTGGTAGCAGAACATTTTTGAGAATGCTGCGCCACTCTAGTAGCACCGGATTCTGAAATGCCATGCCAACCGTGGCGCGCGGTGATGTCACCTGTTTTCCGTGCAGCCATACTTCACCCTTATCGGGTTTCATCAGTCCTGCAATGAGCCGGGTCAGGGTTGACTTACCACATCCGGATGGACCCACCACGGCGACAAAACCTCCTTCCGGCACCGACATGTCAAAGCCGTTGAGCACCGGTAGCTTGCCGCTGGCGGTGTCATACGACAGGTGTACATCGACAATATCGATCAGGTTTTGCATACAGAGTCCTGGCAGTGTTTAAGAAAAAAGGCGCTGGCAGTATCTGCCAGCGCCTCTTGTGTCACGCTTCGGAAGGTTCAGCTTATTTAAGCTTGAAGCCACCTTCGGGCAGGTAGTCACCGGTGAAGTACAGCGCGGCGTCGGGCTCTGATTTGAACTCGTAGGTCAGCTTGATCTGTTCGATAGCGTTGTTAAAGCGATCCTGATCAATGCCACCCATGCCGTTAGCCGTGGTGTAGTCGGTAACCACATTGGCGTCTATCGCAAGCTGCAGGCGACGTTGTTCCAGGTCGGCGTCAGCTGCAGGATTGCGCTTGGTCAGGCTCGGCATGGCGGCAGCCGGATCAGCGATCGCGTCTACCCAGCCTTTTGCCACGGCGTCGAGGAAGCCTTTTACGGCCTCAGGGTTTTCTGCGGCGAACTCTGTATTGACGATGATAGCGTTGCCGTACAGGTCAACGCCGTGATCTGCCATCAGAATGGTTGAAATGTCGTCTTCCGGTACTCCAAGACGCACCAGGTTCAGATACGACGAAAACGAAAACCCGGTTACTGCTGCAACGTTACCTTCGGCAAGCATTGGTTCGCGGGTCGGGAAGCCAACCGGCTCAACCTTAACTGCGTCGACGTCAATACCGGTTTCACTGGCGAAAATCGGAAACTGCGCCCACGCACCATCCGGCGGTGGTGCACCGAGCACCTTGCCCTCGAGATCCTTGGGAGCTTCAACGCCGAGTGACTTGCGACCCACGATGGCGAACGGCGGCTTGTCGTAAATCATCATAACGGCGGTGACCGGAGCACCCGGGTTCTGGTCGAGAAAGCGCACCAGAGAGTTAACGTCGGCCATGCCGACCGGGAATGCACCAGTAGCAACTTTTGGTATGGCATCTAGTGAGCCTTTACCGGGAGATACTTCAACAGTCAGACCGGCATCGCTAAAGTAGCCTTTGTCGACAGCGACGAAATAGGGCGCAGCCGGCCCTTCAAATTTCCAGTCGAGTGCGAATGGCATGGCTGTCTGTGCACTGGCGGTGGCCGAGGCAAAGAGCGCTGCAGCGGCAGCGATTGAACGAAAAAGCATATAAGGGACGCTCCAAACAAGTGGGAAGGGCGAGTGCAAAGCGGGCACTCGCGCTGACAATTATTGCCAACTCACAACAATTGTCCCGTGTTGGTGAATGCATCGCAAGTGGCTGGCACAGTCGGTGGCGAGGATTCGTAAGGTCTGTTTCAAAATTCGGCCAGTTATGTGGGCGTATCGTACCTGGTGCCGTTTTCCGTTGGATAGCAACAAGCGGTGGCTGCATATGGGCTCTTGCAGCGCGTGTCGTTGGCAGCTCATCCGCCTGTCTCACAGTCGCCGGTTGGCCAGGTCGAGAATTTAAGTGTCATAATGATGCTCACTGACTGACCCGTGTTGCCTGTGTCCAGCAATAAGAAAACAGAAAAAAAGCCTGTCACGCAAATCACCATGGAAGATGTTGCGCGTGCGGCCGGCGTATCGCGCATGACCGTATCGCGTGCGCTGCGCAACGACAGCCCGGTATCCGACAAGACACGCGCCCGCATATTAAAAATCGTGCGGCAGCTGAACTATGTGCCGGACCAGTCGGCCGGCACCCTGTCGACACGACGCTCCGGATTTGTCGCAACGCTGGTGCCGTCGTTGAACAACCTGCACTTTGCCGAGTCGATACAGGCGCTCAATGAACAGCTCGAACCGGTAGGCCTGCAAATGCTGCTGGGCCACACTGATTACTCGCGGCAGCGCGAGGAAAGGTTAATCGAAAGTATGCTCAAGCGGCGACCGGAGGTCATTGTGCTGCCATTTGACGGACATACCACGCGCACCGTCAAACTGCTGAAACAGGCCAATGTGCCGGTGATTGAACAATGGGAAGTACCGAAAAAACCGGTCGGTTATACCGTCGGTTTTTCCAACTGGCAGGCGGCGCGCAACATGACCGGCAAGCTGATCGAGCGCGGTTATCGCAACATTGCGTTTGTCGGTGAAGGCGAAGATGCGTGGACCCGCGGTGCCGCCCGCCGCGCCGGCTTTGAAGACGCGATGCAGGCTGCCGGCCTGTCTGCGCATCGCATGATTCGTTATGGAAAGCCGCCGATATCCATCGAGGACGGCTACCATGTGGTATCCGAATTCAGCCAGCAACTGGCTGATGCGGACTGTATTTTTTGCGTGTCCGATGCACCGGCGTTCGGTGTGTTGTCGGCACTGAAGGCCAAAGCGATTCGCGTTCCCGAAGATATCGCTGTGGTTGGCTTTGGCAACTTCGAAGTGTCGCGTTTCGCCAGTCCGACCATATCCACGGTAGAGGTTGACGCGCGTAGTATCGGTCGTCAGACCGGTGAGCTGATCCGGCGCCTGCTGTCAGCCGAAGATTCTGATTTGGCCGACATCCCGCGCCACAGTGAAATTGAAGTTAATCTGAGCTTCCGGGAAAGTACCGGCGTCCCCGGCTGATATATTCCGGCTGGCCGCCCGCGTGATAAAGCGGTCCCAGTCCCTCGCAAAAATACTTGCCAGTCAGGCGAGCGGGCGATATAGTGGCAAAAAATGTTACCGGTAACATTTTTGGTTGAGAACGTAATTGGTCCGAGCCACCCCGTTGCAAACGCGGCGGTTCGAATGCTCACACTCTGCGAATGCAGGTGTTTTTAGCCCGGAAAATTGCTATGCCGACAATTCAACTGCAGCAACTGACCAAGAAGTACGGCAGGATCGAGGTGTTGCACGGGATCGACCTGGAGATGGAGGACGCCGAGTTCACTGTGCTGGTCGGGCCGTCCGGCTGTGGCAAGTCGACAACGCTGCGCATGATTGCCGGGCTTGAGAATGTGTCCAGCGGCGAAATCTATATCGATGGCAAGCCCATCAGTCATCTGGAACCGAAAGCGCGTGACCTCGCCATGGTGTTTCAGGACTACGCGCTGTACCCGCACATGAATGTGGCCAAGAACATGTCATTTGCGCTGCGCCTGCAAAAACGCCCGAAGAAAGAGATCAACCAGAAGATTGGCGAAGTCGCAGAGATGCTTGGCCTGACCGAATACCTGCACCGCAAGCCTGCTGAGCTGTCTGGTGGTCAGCGACAGCGTGTGGCAATGGGGCGCGCACTGACTCGGGACAGCTCCACCTTTTTATTCGACGAGCCACTGTCCAATCTTGATGCCAAGCTGCGCACGCAGATGCGTGCCGAGCTCGCAATGATGCGACAGCGTGTGCGAAAGAACATGATTTATGTAACGCACGATCAGATAGAGGCGATGACACTGGCTGATCGCATCGTGGTTATGCATGGGGGTTACATACAGCAGCAGGGCACACCTGAAGAACTGTTTAAAAAACCGGCCAATCGATTTGTCGCAGGCTTTCTCGGTACGCCACCAATGAATTTTCTCGATGCCGAGGTGCGACAGGAAGGTGATCAACTGGCGTTCGTCGGTAACGGGTTTGCGTTGCAATGTGATGCAGAGATGACCGCACGATTGTCATCGTACCGGCCCGGCAATGGGGCGGCGAAAATTACGCTTGGTATTCGGCCATCGGATCTCACCTACGATCCGAATGCCAGCGACGCACTGGAACTGCACGTAGCAATTGCAGAGTACATAGGTGCACAGTCAGTACTCATCTGTGATTGCCAAGGCGAAAAAGTCATGGTCGAGCTCAAGTCTGATACTCCTATTGCACTCGGTGAAAAATTGAATTTCAGGGTTGATATGGCGGATATACATCTATTCGACCCGGAAACCGATCGAGCTATTGTTTAACTCGGTTGTAACACTCTGTCGTAAAAATCTACCCTGGAGGGAAAATGTTGAATCCATTGAAATCCATGCGAACAACACTGGCGGCTGCGACTCTGGTCGCTGCATCGGTTGCCGGTAATGTATTTGCCGGACCCTATGATGACTACAAGGGCACCACGCTGGTTGTGAATTTCCCGGCGCATCCTCACTACAACGCGGTGATGAAGATCCTGCCGGAGTTCACCAAAGAAACCGGTATCGAGGTTGAGGTAGATCAGCTGCCTTACCTGAAAATGCGTGAACGTCAAACACTGGAGCTGGGTCAGGATGAAGGTGACTACGACCTGATCGCCTATGTTGTATTTTCCAAAGCCGACTACGTATACGCAGATCAGCTGGAGAACCTGGCGCGTTACTTTATGAACCCGAAGCTGGCTGACCCGGCTTATGATGCTGACGATCTGATCGACGGCTATGTGTATAACATCGGCTTTGCAGGTGGTGGCAAGGGTTATCTCGAAGGTAAAACCGGTTCGCTGTTTGGTATTCCCTATGGCTCCGAAACTTCAATACTTGGCTATCGCAAAGACATCTTTGACAAGCATGGTCTTAAGGTTCCGGAAACCTATGATGAAATGCTCGACATTGCCTGCAAAATTCCCGAGCTCGAGCCGGGTATGGGTGGTCTGAGCTCACGTGCTGCCTCCGGTCACCATGCAAGCCACGCGTTTCTCTTGCACCTGGCGCCACTGGGCGGTCGTATATTTGATGAAGAGTGGAACCCGATCGTCAACAACGAAGCGGGTGTAAAAGCCGCCAATGCGTTAAAGACTATTGTTGATTGCGGACCGAAAGGCGCCAGCAGCTTTGGCTTTGGAGAAGCACTGGGTTCGTTCCTGAACGGCGACACTGCCATGTTCCTCGATACTACCGTTGTGGCAGGTCAGATCGACGATCCATCCAAGTCAAAAGTTGTTGGCAAGGTTGGCTGGGCCATGCACCCGATGGGTGAGCGTCGCGGCAGCCAGACCGGTGGCTTCGGTATTGGTATTCCAAAGAATGCTGAAAACAAAGACGCCGCGTTTCTGCTGATGCAGTGGCTGACATCAAAGAAGGGCGACAAGCTCGTGGCACTGGCTGGTGGCAACCCGTCGCGTTTCTCGACGCACGAAGATGCTGACGTTAATGCCAAGTTCCCGCACATGAAAACGTTTGGTGAAGCACTGCAGCATGCTGATCCGGACTGGCGTCCGATCATTCCGGTATGGGGCAAGATCAACGCAGACCTCGGCACCACACTGTCGAAAGTACTGACCGAAGATCTTGACATTCAGGAAGCGCTTGACGGTGTTGCCGAGCGCACCAAAGGCATTATGGAAGAAGCCGGTTACTACACCTGGAAGTAACCACACCTGCTGAGTAAGCGCATCAAGGCCAGAGCCATTCGGCTCTGGCGGCAACCGGGTAACCCTGGAAGCGCAATCCCTGGTTAACGGAATGTTGATCGCATGACAAACGCCACGTTCAATCGCCTGACTCCCTATATCTTTCTGGCACCTGCCGTTGTCATTATGGGGCTGGCGCTGCTGTATCCGCTTGGTTACATGATATACGGCAGTTTTCGCGACTGGGACCCAAGCCAGGCGCTGCAGGAAACCGAGTTCGTCGGCCTTTCCAACTATTTTTATCTGTGGCACGACGAGAGCTTTCGCGAAAGCCTCATGGTCACGCTGAAGTTTGCGATATCCGTCGTGTCGGTTGAAATGGTCATTGGTGTCGGGCTGGCGCTGCTTCTGGACCGTAAGTTGCGCGGTATGTCGGTGCTGAGAACACTGTTCATACTACCGATGATGATCGCACCGGTGGTTGTGGGTCTGATGTGGCGCTATATGTATCACCCAACGGTTGGCATCTTTAACCGCAGTCTTGAGTCAGCAGGGCTGGGGTCTGTTGACTGGCTGGGTAAACACGCGCTGTTATCAGTGATCATTGCTGATATCTGGCAATGGACACCTTTCATATTTATTTTATCGCTGGCCGCGCTGCAGTCGCTGCCACGCTCGGCACTTGAAGCCGCACGCATTGACGGTGCCAGTGGCTGGCAACAGATTATTCATATCAAACTGCCTTTGATGATGCCGGTACTGATTGTTACCTGTCTGCTGCGACTGATCGATGCATTCAAGGTACTAGAAGTAATTCTGGTAATGACCGAAGGCGGACCCGGTCTTTCAACAGAGATTCTGGCGCTGCGTATCTCCCGAACCGCAACGGAGTTTCGCGAGCTTGGCGTGGCTGCGGCGATGTCCAATTACCTGTTAATGCTGCTGCTGATACTGACGCTCGCTATGCTTGCTTACAATAAGATCCAGGAGTTGCGTGCAGCACGGGCACGCAGAATTGCCGAGGAGGCTGCCTGATGGCAATTCAATCCGATACTCAGTCAAACAAACAGCATCCGGCTTTTTATGCATTGCTGGTGATGTTAATCATCATGTCGGTCGGGCCGATCGCACTGATGTTTATCAACTCGTTCAAGCTTGACGTCGACATTATTTCCGGCACCACAGGTTTGTTATTTCTGCCCACCATCCAGAACTACGAAACCGCACTGTGCGATGTTTTACCCTACGAGCTTGATCATCTGGATTTTTGTTCACTGAAGTTCGGTGGTGCGTTTATCAACTCTCTGATCATCGCGTTGGTATCAACCGTCCTGACATTGATCATTGGCTGTATGGCCGCCTATGCGCTGGTGCGGTTTCGCTTTATGGGCAGAGATACAGTATCCGGCTCAACGTTAATGGTCAGAATGGTGCCACCGGCGGTATTGCTGGTGCCGGTATTCGGTCTGTGGAATAACGAGTTTTGCATCGATAAAACCAGCTGGCTCGGTTCACTGATAAGGGACAACTTTGGCGGCCGTGGAGATGTGTGCCTGGCGGGTACCCACTCAGGGATTATCCTGATCTATATCGCCATGAACCTGCCGTTTGTTATATGGATTCTGCAGAGCTTTATCGTACAGGTGCCACGGCAGCTTGAAGAGGCCGCCCGCATGGATGGCGCCGGACCATTTCAGGTGTTTTTTAAAGTGGTATTGCCACTGATAAAGCCCGGGCTTGCGGCTGCAGCTATCTTTACCTTTCGTATTGCATGGAATGAGTATCTGCTTGCGTCTGCACTGTCCGATCGCGATACCAAAACAGTGCCGATCCTGATCGTCAATAACATGTCCGAGTTTAACGTGGAGTGGGGTGTGATTATGGCGACCGGTGTATTACTTGCGATTCCGCCAATCATCTTCACGCTGTTTGCATCCCGCCAGATCATAACGGGTATGACTGCCGGTGCAGTAAAAGGCTAACGTCGATGGAGTGGTTATTATCGCCGTTGGTTTCGGATCGTCCGCATGTGCTGACCGATCCACAGATGTGGCATGCCAGATTGATGTTTCTGGCATGGGGTGTACTCGCACCTCTGGCGATAATCGTTGCGCGATTTTTTAAAGTGTTGCCACAGCAGGACTGGCCACGCCAGCTGGACAATCAGTTCTGGTGGCGCAGTCACTGGGTTGGGCAGAGTCTGGTCATGGTGCTGACACTGCTGGCTGTCGGCCTGGTGTATCGTCTCGACTTTAGCACTATGAACGTGCACTCACAGTTTGGTTATGTCGTGCTGGTACTGGTCGCGTTTCAAATTGCACTGGGGTATTTTCGCGGCAGCAAGGGTGGTCCAACCGCACCCGATGGTGTCATATCCGGTGATCACTACGAAATGAACCTGCGACGGCGAGTATTCGAGGTGTTGCACAAGTCGCTTGGCTACGGCTTATTGTTGGTGTCTGCCGGCACCATTTTACTGGGGCTTTGGCACGTCAATGCACCAGTGTGGATGTGGCTGTGTATTCTGGTGTGGTGGTTGTTACTGGTGCTGGTATTCATTGCGCTGCAGCGCCAGGGCTATGCGATAGATACCTATCAGGCAATCTGGGGTCCGGATCCGCGGCACCCGGGTAATAACATGGCCTCGGCTGGCTGGGGCATGCGCAGAGTCCGCAGCGATAAGCACTCCGCTGTTACCAAGTCTGGTCAGTAGCCTGCCATCAGGCAACAATACATTGCGCTCTGCAAGCTCGCCTCTATCGCATTAAAATAGCTATAGACAACAGATCAACTGAGGATCACTCATGTACGGCGTCATTGAAGGCACAGGTTTCGAAGTAATTGACTCGTCATTCGAAGCGTGCCTGATCGGTCATGCGCGGGTAGAGCGTCTGTGGAGCGGCTCTCGCTGGGCGGAAGGGCCGGCGTGGTTTGCGGCAGGTCGCTATCTGCTGTGGTCGGATATCCCGAATAATCGCATGCTGCGCTGGGACGAAACCGACGGCAGTGTTTCCGAGTTTCGCAGCCCGTCGAACAACAGCAATGGCAACACTGTTGATCAGCAGGGGCGGCTGGTCAGTTGTGAGCACTTAACGCGCCGCGTTACTCGCACCGAGCACGATGGGTCTGTCAAGGTGCTTGCCGATCGTTTCGATAACAAACGGCTTAACTCGCCCAACGATGTGGTCGTCAAGTCAGATGGCTCCGTGTGGTTCACCGATCCATCCTACGGCATCATGATGGACTACGAAGGCGATCGTGCCGACAGTGAAATCGGTGCCTGCCATGTATACCGCATTGATCCCGACAGTGGCGTGGTCACCTGTGTGGCTGACGATTACGTTAAACCAAACGGCCTGGCATTTTCCGCTGACGAGTCCACGCTCTATATCGCCGATACCGGTGGCACCCATCAGGCAGACGGACCCGCGCATATTCGTCGGCACTCGGTTAATGCGGACGGTACGCTGAGTGGCGGTGAAGTTATTGCCGAGTGCAGCAGCGGCTTCTTCGATGGTTTTCGCGTTGACCGCGACGAGCGTATCTGGACATCTGCCGCAGACGGTGTGCACTGCCTGAGTGCCGATGGAAAACTACTCGGTAAAATACTCATTCCCGAGTTTGTTGCGAACGTGTGTTTTGGTGGTGCAAAGTTAAACCGCTTGTTTATATGCGGTACGACCTCGCTGTATTCCGTTTACCTGAATGTAAATGGTGTGCGGT
>CAYMFQ010000022.1:0-9220 GCA_964389335.1 uncultured Granulosicoccaceae bacterium | reverse complement strand
CTGAATGTAAATGGTGTGCGGTAAGGAGATGAATGGTGCGGTTCGTTGCACTCACAGGCACCCTACCACATCCGCCGCAAGTGTTTGGTGGCTTCCGTGTTGATCGAGACGAACGCATCTGGACATCCGCCGCAGACGGCGAGCATGCCTGACTGCCGATGGCAAGCTGATCGGTAAAATACTCATTCCCGAGTTTGTTGCGAACGTGTGTTTTGGTGGTGCAAAGTTAAACCGCTTGTTTATATGCGGTACGACCTCGCTGTATTCCGTTTACCTGAATGTAAATGGTGTGCGGTAAGGAGATGAATGGTGCGGTTCGTTGCACTCACGGGCACCCTACCAATCCGTCGCAAGTGTTTGTTGTAGGGTGCCCGTGAGCGGTGCGAACCGCACCATTACGCATTACCTGTCACATTCAATTGCTTTCAGTTAACTTGTAACTAACCACTAAAATCAAGCTGCACCTTCAACGCCTGTGATCGATCAGATGCCAGCACAAACGCATCGACAGCATCGTTTAATGGCATGGTGTGGGTAACCAGTGGTTTTACATCAATCTGGTTATTACGCATCCATTCAACGCCTGTAAAAAATTCTTCATGAAAGCGAAACGATCCACGCAGCTGAATTTCTTTCGCAGTCATTGCCTGTACTGGTAGTGTCATGTCACCGCCGAGTCCAAGTTGCACAATAATGCCACCAGGCTTTATGGCGGGAATGGCACCAGCAAGTGCGGCTGCGGCACCAGTACACTCGAACAACACATCAAAGCTGCCTTTGTCGTTGCTGTAGCCTGCAAGCGCTGAGTCCTCTGCTGCGTTGACTGCATCGTCGGCGCCGATTTTTTTCGCCGTTTGCATGGTGAATTCGGCCAGATCAGTCGCCACGACGCTTACCGCACCGGCACTGCGCGCCGCTAGTATGCACAACAGTCCAATGGGTCCACAGCCGGTTACCAGCACGCGCTTGCCAACCAGATTGCCGGCCTGTCGTGTCGCGTGAACGGCGACTGCCAGTGGCTCTGCCATTGCCGCTTCAGCAATGGACAGTCCATCGGTCACAGCGCATTGACTGGCATCAGCTATCAGCGTTTCACGAAACGCACCCTGTATATGCGGGAATGGCATGGCAGAGCCATAGAAGCGCATATTCATACAGTGATTGGGTTTGCCCTGCAGGCAGTATTCGCAGGTGCCACACGGACGCGATGGTGAAACAGCGACCTGCTGGCCGGCTTGCAGATGTTTTACGCCGCTACCAACTTCGGCAATAGTGCCAGCGACTTCATGACCCAGAATCATCGGTTCGCGAAGGCGCACCGTGCCAAAGCCGCCGTGGTTGTAGTAGTGCAGGTCTGAACCGCAAATACCACCGCGCTCAATATTCACTTTTACCTGTGAATCACTCAATGCATCAGGTTCACGGTCTTCAATGCGAAGATCTTTTGCTGCATGTGCGACGATTGTTCGCATGGTTGTGCCTTTAGGTTGTGGGTGCAGAGCCGGTGGTGCATGTTACCGGGGTTAGCAACGGTTTGCCCGCAAAGTGCGCCGCCAGGTTGTCGCGCAGCAATTGTCCCATGGCCTGTCTGGTTTGTACTGTACCCGATGCGTGGTGTGGCTGTAGCAGCACGTTATCGAGGCCAAGCCAGCGCGGATCGATATCCGGTTCATTCTCGAACACATCCAGCGCTGCTGCGCCAAGCATTCCGCTTTCGAGTGCACTGATCAGTGCGTCCTCGTCGATATTTGAAGCGCGTGATACGTTCAGCAATAAGCCGTCCGGTCCCAGCGCCTCTATCACCTCGCGGTCGACAATGTGACGTGTCTCCGCAGAGGCGGCAAGTGTCACAAACAGGTTATCGACAGATGCCGCCAGTTCGCGCGCGCTATCAACATAGTTCCAGCCTGCTGCGCGCGACTGTTCTGCGACGTCGTGGTAGTAAATGTCCATATTAAAACCTGACAGACGCGTTGCTACTTCAAAACCTATGCGGCCGAGTCCGAGAATACCGGTGCGCTGACCGAATACGCGTGTGCTTAGCGGGTGATTGCCCTCGGATTTCCAGCGCATGCTCCTGACACGCTCTGACGCGCCAAGCATATCGCGGCGTGAACACAGCAGCATTGCCACTGCCAGGTCGGCTACATCGCCAGTAAGTACATCGGGGGTGTTGGTCACGCTAATGCCATGCGTCTCACAGTGATCTACAGCGACAGCGTCATAGCCAACTCCGTATACACTAATGAGTTTGACTCCGGGGCAGGCATCAATCAGCGCTTTATCGGCTCCGATTTCACCGCGGGTCACAATGGCGTTAATGCGCGCGCCATGCTCAGCCAGCATGGCCTGTTGGTTGTCTGCGGCGTAGTAGGCGAGCACCTCATAGTTGCTGTGCAACGGTTGTTCATCCCACTCGGGGAGGGCGCCAAGCTGTAGTACGACTGGTTTCATTGAACACTCAAAGTACTGGAAAAATAGATATGTTACCGGTAACATAACATTCAGTACAAGTGCCGTGTTTGCATCACACCTGCTGACGTGCTCCCATAGGCACTGCATTCAGTAACACTCAGGTCAGGGCTATATGAATCTTTTTAATCTGTCAGGAAAAACCGCGCTCATTACCGGTTCGTCGCAGGGGATCGGTCTCGCGTTAGCGCACGGCCTTGCTGAAGCAGGCGCGCAGCTAATTTTGAATGGTCGCGACACCACCAAGCTCAGTCAGGCGGCAGAGCAGCTAAAGGCTGGTGGGCACACTGTGCTGACATCCGCGTTTGATGTCACAGATCACGATGCGGTGCGTACCGCGGTGGATGCCCTTGAGGCCGATGGCACGCAGGTTGATATTCTGATCAACAACGCGGGTATGCAGCATCGCACGCCGCTTGAAGACTTCGATCCGGCTGCGTTTGAGAAGCTGCTGCAAACCAATATTGCCAGTGTGTTCCATGTGTCTCAGGCAGTGGCGCGACATATGATCAATCGCAAGGCTGGCAAAATCATCAATATCGCCAGCGTACAAACCGCACTGGCACGGCCGGGCATTGCACCTTACACCGCCACCAAAGGCGCTGTCGGTAACCTGACCAAAGGCATGGCAACAGACTGGGCAGGGTATGGCTTACAGTGCAACGCCATTGCACCCGGCTACTTCGATACCCCGTTAAACGCGGCACTGGTCGCAGACCCTGACTTTTCCGCATGGCTTGAAAAGCGCACACCTGCGGGGCGCTGGGGCAAAGTCGAGGAGCTGGTCGGTGCGGCTGTTTTTCTCTCTTCTGGTGCGTCGAGCTTTGTTAACGGCCACACGTTGTACGTTGACGGTGGCATAACAGCATCGCTGTAGCTTGCTTGGGCAGATGAAAGCGATTGTCGTTATGGGGGTGGCCGGCTGCGGAAAAAGCACCATTGGCGCGGCACTTGCCGAACAACTGGGCTGTGCCTATGTAGAGGGTGACGATCTGCATGGCGAAGCCAACATCAGCAAAATGTCATCAGGCCAAAGCCTTACTGACGCCGACCGACTGCCGTGGCTGCAGCGTATCGGTCAGCAACTGGCTAACAGCAACGAGCCAATGGTGGTCAGTTGCTCGGCGCTTAAACGCAGTTACCGCGACACCATCAGGAAATCTGCCGGCAAGCCGGTGTTGTTTGTACATTTAGCAGCGCCACAGGCACTGATTGCCGAGCGTATGAGTGCACGGCGCGATCATTTTATGCCAACAACACTGCTCGACAGTCAGTTTCAAACACTCGAGCCGTTGCAGCAAGACGAGGTGGGTGCCGTTGTCGATATTAGCCAGACACCCGATCAGTGTGCCGTCGAGGCGTACAACATAGTGGAGCAATATTACTCGTGAAAGAAACAGTCGCGCTGATTGGCGCCGGTATAATGGGTAACGCCATTGGCACACGCCTGCTTGAAACGCAGCACCAACTCAAGGTTTTTGACCTGGACGTTGTAAAGGTTCAGGCGCTGGTCGAACTCGGAGCTACCGCGGCTACATCAGCTGCAGATGCAGCCGCGTCGGCATCAGTCGTAATACTGAGTTTGAACAACGCGGCGATTGTTGAGAAAGCGGTGTTCGCTGAAGGTGGAGTAGCCGATGGTGCAGCGGCCGATACACTGATAATCGATATGTCTTCAATCGCACCCGACGCAACGGTTGAACTCGCAGCGCGAGCGGCTAACAAAAATCTGCACTGGGTAGACAGCCCGTTGTCAGGTGGCGCGCCAAAGGCACTAACAGGCTCCCTTACATTGATGCTTGGCGGAACCGACGAAGCTGCGCAGAGAGCTATGACGTTTTTGCAAGCGCTGGCCGCGAACTGCACTCATATGGGGTCCGCAGGTGCGGGACAGACCACCAAGCTTATTAATCAGGTACTGTGCGGTCTGGGCTTTGTCGCTATCGCTGAGGCTACCAAACTGGCGCTTGATGCCGGTGTCGACGCCGCCAAAATACCGCAGGCACTAAAAGGCGGTCGCGCCGACAGTGCACTGTTGCAGGAATACATGCCACGTTATGCCAACAAAGATTATGAGCCCACCGGTCGCATTGATAACATGGTTAAAGATCTTGATGCCGTACAGGCACTCAGTCGGCAGACCGGCACCGCCATGCCATTAACCGCACTGTGTGCTGAAATGCATCGCTATATGACCACCGCGGGTTACGGCGCCGAAGACCAGGCCATGATGATGGAGTACTGGCGCGGCCGCTGAGCAATCCATTGCGATATGCTGGGGATGCACCACAGATAACGCGCTAGTCGGTATATAGCTGCGTTATTCAGTGGTTCTGCACAGGGAATACTGCTCCCAAAATTGAGTGCTTCCACCGTCGGCTAGAATTTCCTCAAAAACAAACTCCCCACCCGGCAGACGATAAAAAGCTGAGTGGCTGTTCGGCAGCGCTCGAAGTGTGTCTCCGTCATTTGCGCCCGGGAAAAACGACAGGCCGTTTCGGAAGCGTGCAGCGGTTTGTGTGTCGGAAGCCAGCATATGAAGACCGGCGTATGTGTCTACGGAATTATACTGCGGATTTTCAGTAAGGCTGACTATTCGCTGGTCGTTGCCAAACTCGAATGACCGTGCGACGAACTCGGCACCGTTCTCACGTGTGTCTGCAAGTGTGATTTCTCCAACTCCAGTCAGTGTGGCGGAAAACCCGGTACCGGGGTAATCGACCAGTGAAGACAGACGTGTGCCACTGTGCAACACCTCACTGTAGTAGGTCTGTTCGTAAACATTGCACGTCATGGGCACGTTTAACACATCGGCAATAGCCACCTCTTCAAACTCGAGACGGCTAATGGAAGGTACGTTCAGCTCCGGGTCACGAATACGCTCGCAGGCCATTTTGTCATCTGAGGTTTTAAAGATAGTGAGCGCATCAGAAGCATCGTCCGATGCATAAAAGTAAACAGAGTAGCCCGGAAAAACCGGTCCTGCCACAGCCTCCGGGTTGTTATTGTCAACACTGTCGAGAATGCCAAGGTTTTCGTCAAAGCTGAATGAATCCACCCAAAAACCCGCCGACAGCAAGACATGCTCCGAGGCAGGCAGTTCAGGGAAATAATTCGAGTTCGACACGGCTCCGTTGGCAGAAAATTCGTACAACAGAGAATCGCCTTCTGCGTTGAACGTTTGTTGATGATTCGAGCGAGTTTGCCTTGTACAAATCCATTGATCACCGCGCGCGTAAAGTCGCTGACCAGCCACTCGTGAGGCGTCAAGGGCGATAAGCGATTCAGTATCGTAGATTGGCACCTCAGCGCCGAACTGCGCCTCCTCAGCGGCAATGTTCAGACATTGCTGGCCTATGGTTTCATCAAAGGCCCACGTGCCGTCCTCGTCATCTGTAACAATAGAATTCTCAGGGTCACATAGCTTGACACACACGCCACCACTACCTTCATACCAGGCGTTATCCATAGGTAGCAGGGAATCTGAAAAATCCTGATCTGAGCTGCAGACATTGAAGCGGGCTTCGGTCACCGCCTGAACGTCTTCCTGACCCGACAGATCAGAGCCATTTTCAATTGCCCCAGAATCATTGCCCGAGCTACATCCGGTAGCGAAAAATGTCAGGCTAATTACTAAGGCGATAGTTAACCTGGTATTGAAAGTATCCATAACAACGCACCTCTTCCGACTTATATTTACTCCTGCTACCAGGAATGACAACAGGGTGCGATGGATAATAAACGTATCGAGCCTTTTGTATCCATTACCATCGTTACTGCCCCACAAATCGGTTACCGACATTAAAGTTTAAAAGGTCTGGAATATTTTCGCCCACACCACAGTTAGCCGGGCGCTTGTCCAGACAGGTACCAATAACGAGCTCATTATCAATCACCGCCCATATATCCTCAAACATGAGTCCGACCTGGCTAAGTGGCGGTGGCGCACCCAGCGTCGAATCAATAACCAGTGAAGTATACTGAGAATCGATCAATACGGTGGATGTACGTAGAGCGGACTGCCCAAACGTGGTGACAACCGCGTCACCGTAATCGATACTCCAGGTATTGACTCTGGTAGCAAGGAACATATCAGCGGAACAATCGTCATCTGCATAGAAACTGATCGTTTCCACAAGCTGTTGCTCATCAAAAACCCGTTGTTGTTCCCGCCCATTGAAACAGGAGGCGCTCCAGCTACGCATCAGGCCCTCTCTTGATGCGGGCGCTGCCCTCATACCAATTGGATCGGCGTTAAATGGTGCGCCGAGTGCGGTTGGGCGGCCCTCCGGAGTTGTTGATGCCAATGTGTCGCCAGTGGTTACACCTCCCTGTTCTACGGCAACAAGATCGAATAGCACGGTACCAACAGGAGAGTCAGATTCATCGGCTTCACTTGACTGTTGAATGGTTTCCAGGCGGATTCCGAATGCGCCTCTTCCATCTGCGATTGGCACAGGGTCTTCTATAACAAACCCATCGATTGGAAGCGTACTGGTAAATGTCAACGGTCTCGTGACGCAATCCGGTTCTTCATATAGCCAAAAGTCGTAAGTGGTCTGACCATTAGCGTAGATTTCTACAAACTCCGTTGTAAACTGTCCCTCCTCACCTGGAGAGCATCCGTAGCTTCTAATGCCTTCAAGTTGCTCTACAAAGGCGAGTCTGGCTGTTTCGGTATCACCATCCTGTCCTGTACCGCTATCACCTGCGGCGTCCGTATTTCCACCGTCTACTACCTGTCCGTCCCCTGCAGTCGGGGATGAAGAATCACTATCTATAAAACAAGTAGCGACTCCGTCCCATCCATATCCATCGTTGTCAGTGTCAACGCATGTGCCCGCTGTTGCTACGAACCCTTCGATGCGACAAGAGGCGACGCCGTTCCAACCCCAACCGTCGCCGTCATAGTCGATGCATTCGCCTTCCATCGGTACAAATCCCTGTACCATGCACGATTCCGTGCCCGTCCAACCCCAGCCATCGCCATCAGTATCTACACAACCGAAACTGTTATCGCTGCTGTTCAATGGGACTGTGCCAACCTGAGCGTATAGTGTGCCTGTAAATAAAATGCCACTGATGATCGTTGCCTGGACTGTTACTCGATTTACCATTTTCAAACCCCTGTACTGGTTACATACTTTTCCATATTTGGAACACGGATTCGTAGTGATCTTCCATGCTCGGCGTGGATAGTACGAATGACCACGAATTCTGTATATCCCTGATTCCTGGTATAACTAAACGGATAGCTGTTCAGATGGCACTATCACACTATGCGCCCAGCTTGCGGGCGCGCAGCCTGACGAGCAGTGATTCCGGCCAACCTAAGGGTCATTACGTGCGAGTGCATTTAGCAGGGGCAAACTCGCTGTCGTTAGCAGAGGTGGAAATATCGGGATATGCATTGTAAACAGGAGGGAGTCAGCGGCCAGGGACGGATGTTCCAAATCTGTCGTTGAGTGAGCCGCCGGGATTTGGCTTTTTTGGAGCTATCGTTACACTGGGGTTGATTATCTTCGTCCTGGCGATTTAGTTGATCTGGCCCGAGTTGATTAATCAGGCAGTTGATATAGAGATCGGGCAGCCTGTCAGTACGGACAGCTCTCTATTTGTCGAAGATGTTCCAGATTCAGCTTTCGTATTTCGAATGGTTTGTCGAACAGCAGTTCGTTCAACGCTCGCGCGGTGCCACTGCCCACCGCTTAGAACGGAATTCGCACGGCAGCTCGAAATCCCCCTGCCATACGCCAGCCCGAGACTGCTCTGCAGCTGACTCTTCATTGATACAGGAGTCTGAGATAGCGAAACACTACGGCGTGACCAGACAGAACCGCGGACGGTAATGGCTTCCTGACAAACCATCATTTCTGGCCACGGTCAACGATAAACGGATAAACTACCATTTTTCCACCAGCTAGGCCGATTCCGTTGGATGATCCACTCACCTTAAGTCAGGCATCGCTTCCAGGGCTTTGCCCGATCACCCCAGAGCTGGACAAGCTAGCCGATGCCGGCGCCGAGGACCGTGGAGCGATATTCACCCGCGGCGAGGTGGTTGAGCTGATCCTGGATCTGATCGGATACACCACCGGGGCACCGTTGCACAAACAACGCATTCTAGAGCCTTCATTCGGCGATGGTGACTTCCTGCTACCGCTGGTGAATCGGCTGATCGACACTTGGGAAGCAGACGAGACAATCCAATCAGCCGATACGCTGTCACGCTGCGTTCGAGCGGTTGAACTACACACTGACTCTTTCAAAAGCACAAAGCGCAAGGTGCGATCACTGCTGACAGAAAGAGGTATCGAGCAATCCACGGCCAGTGCACTGGCCGATGCCTGGTTGATCAAGGGGGATTTTCTAACCCAACCGCTGACAGATGACTTTGATTATGTGGCCGGTAACCCGCCTTATATCCGGCAGGAGCAAATACCTGATGTGTTATTAGCTGAATACCGGCGTATCTATCGCACAATCTATGACCGTGCAGACATCTATGTAGCCTTTATCGAACGCTCACTGGGTTTACTGAGTAGACAGGGTAAGCTCGGCTTTATCTGCGCTGACCGCTGGATGAAAAACAAATATGGCGGGCCACTGCGTCAAATGGTGTCGGAACAGTTTCATCTTCAATGTTACATCGACATGGTTGATACGGATGCTTTTCATAGTGAGGTATCAGCGTACCCGGCCATCACAGTCATCACCCGCAAAAAATCAGGTAAAACAAGAGTCGCCC
>CAYMFQ010000021.1:41486-48492 GCA_964389335.1 uncultured Granulosicoccaceae bacterium | reverse complement strand
CGGATCAGACATTTGTAAAATTCACACTGTGTAATTTCTATTGTGAAATTATATTAGACGGTACATATAATGCAACTCAAATTATACCTGTGAAATTTTACAAGCTGGAGCTGCACCATGATAAACATCATCGACGCAACACTCGAAGACTTTGTAAGCACTGAGTTGCTGCCGCAGATCGGCGTCACGCGGTCAACGTTTGATGAGTTGCTAAATCAACTTTCAACCGAGTCTGCAAGCGCATCGGAAGCGAATGTCGTGCAACTGGTGGCACCGGAAACGAACAGCACTCACTGGGGCAGCCTCTACAGCGCATTGTATCAGGAGCACGCCATACCTCATTGTGCCGGTCTGCGTGCGGGACACAAGCCGAATCCTGCCAGAACACGCCGGGTAACCAGCAGCGTAAAAGACTTTCTCGACAGCGCGTTTCCGCTGACCGAGGGCTCGCACCACGATGTCACTAGCTACATGGTGTATTTCCAGAATCTGATGATGATACTTGCAGACGGCAGCACAGCCGGACTGCAAAATCCGGCTCAGTTTGTCGCCAAAATTGGACCGCGTGACAACCCGGAATCTATCCTGCTGCTGCAAAACGGCCTGCATGTGGAGATTGCCTTCGACACCAGCGGTGTGATTGGCGCCAATGATCTGGCCGGAATCAACGATGTTCAGGTTGAAGTTGTTAAGTCTACCCGCAGTGATCTTGAAGCGAATTCCGGCGCCGAAAAATGTGAACGCTATCGCGAACTGATGCGCATTGCTTTCGCCCGCCGCGAAAACACACAGCCGCTGTCGAACAGCGATTGTGCAGAATTCACCGCCCGTTGCGGGGAGCAGTATCGCACCAGTGGCTCAGGCCACACGGTCTACATACACAATGCATCCAACGCAGACACAATGGCGACCGACAGCAATAACCAACCGGTACCGTCAAGCGTTATAGATACACTGATTGCTGCCCTCATTACAGCCCGCGCCAGACGCAGCGGAGACAGCCTGACTGCAGGCCCGCGCATCATCGTAACAGCAGAGGACACGGCCCTTACTCTGCAGGCGCTAAATTGTGCCGAACGCGCCTGCCGCCGTTCGTTGATTCCCGCACGACCGCAAATCAACATTGATGAATCGGTTGTTACAGATATCAATACCGCGGCCGATATACGCGCCGAGCAAAAATTGCTCAATCAATCTGATGACAAGCATAGTCCGGTAAACAATAACGAGAAAGTGACACATGCTGGGGCCACATCGATCAATCAGGCTGTATTGACAGCCATGCATCATCACGGCTTCGAACTGAACAGACTGTCCAAAGGTTTACCTGGCGACAACTACGGAGAACCTAACGCTTTAACTTCCGCTCTTCAATCACGGGCGTTCGCATAAAACTATTTGTAAGTAAATACAGTCATTAAGTGAGACATAGAAAAAATGAAAAGCTATAACGCTGAAATTTCCGCATGCGCTGACACCATCGCAAAGAATGGCGATCACTGGCGTGCCATTGACGCAGAATACGTAGCGCGCATGAAGCTGCAAAACCGCTTTAACACCGGTCTCGATATCGCCAAATATAACGCCGCTATCATGCGTGAAGACATGGCAGCTTATGATGCTGATCCTGCCAACTACACGCAGTCACTGGGTGTATGGCACGGTTTTATCGCACAGCAGAAAATGATTTCAATTAAAAAACACTTTGACAGCACACGTGGTCGATACCTGTACCTGTCTGGTTGGATGATTGCTGCCCTGCGGTCCGAGTTTGGTCCCCTGCCCGACCAGTCAATGCATGAAAAGACCTCCGTGCCTGAACTCATCGAAGAACTGTACACCTTCTTAAAACAGGCAGACGCACGTGAGCTACAGCACCTGTTCGTAGAACTCGACGCTGCAAAAGCTGCTGGTGATGAAGTAAAAGCCAAGTCGGTAACCGACAGAATCGACAACTTCGAAACGCACGTGGTGCCAATCATTGCTGACATCGACGCAGGCTTTGGTAACGAAGAAGCAACATACCTGCTGGCCAAGAAGCTGATTGAAGCCGGCGCATGCTGTCTGCAAATTGAAAACCAGGTATCAGACGTCAAACAGTGCGGTCATCAGGACGGCAAAGTTACCGTCCCGCACGAAGACTTTCTGGCGAAGATCAACGCACTGCGCTATGCATTCCTGGAGCTGGGTGTTGACGACGGTGTTATCGTCGCACGTACCGACTCGCTCGGCGCTGGCCTGACACAGAAGATCCCGGTATCGCATGCCGCAGGTGACCTGGCTGATCAGTACAACGCATTCATTGCCGGTGAAGAAATCAGCTCGACCGATCAACTGCGCTCAGGTGATGTTGTCATACAACGCGAAGGCAAGATGATCAAAACCTCTCGTATGCCTAACGGCCTGTTTCAGTTCAAGCCAGGCACCGGTGAAGACCGCGTCGTGCTCGACTGTGTCACCGCGCTGCAAAACGGTGCCGACCTGCTGTGGATTGAAACTGAAAAGCCACACGTCGGACAGATAGCCGGCATGGTAGACCGCGTGCGTGAAGTTATTCCGAACGCCAAGCTGGTCTATAACAACAGCCCGTCGTTCAACTGGACGCTTAACTTCCGTCAGCAGGTATTCGATGCATGGCAAGAGGCCGGTAAAGATGTTTCTGCCTACGACCGCGCCAACCTGATGAGCGCTGACTACGACGACAGCGATCTGTCAGCCGAGGCGGATGAAAAGATCCGTGTCTTCCAGCGCGATGCCGCAGCCCGTGCCGGCGTATTCCATCACCTCATCACGCTGCCTACGTACCACACTGCCGCCCTGTCTACCGACAGCCTGTCAAAGGATTACTTTGGCGACAAAGGCATGCTGGCTTACGTACTCGACGTACAGCGCAAAGAGATTCGCGAAGGACTTGCGTGCGTCAGGCACCAGGATATGGCCGGTTCCAACATTGGTGACGATCACAAGGAGTACTTCTCAGGCAATCAGGCACTGAAAGCCTCCGGTGAAGACAACACCATGAACCAGTTTGGCTAAGCCCTACTGCTAACTGCGGCAGGGCCTCTGCCCTGCCGCAACTCTCCTTTGCACACCTGCGATCCCAACCGAAAAGCCAACAGCACAGCTGCGACCGTCAGCCCGATAATCAACCCCGCCCACAATCCGTAGGCCCCATAGCCCCAATGGTGAGCCGCAAAGAAACCCAGCGGAAACGCAACTCCCCAATATGCAACTGCATTGATCAACATCGGCACGCGCGTATCCTGCAGGCCTCGCAATATCCCCAGCAACGCGACCTGTGCACCATCAGAAAGCTGAAACAGCGCTGCCAGAATCAGCAGATTCGCTGCGATATCGCGCACGTGTGAATCGGCGGAATATAGCACCGGCAACTGATGCCGAAACGACACCAGCAGCAGCGCGGTAGTAGCAGCCATCGCAAACGTCAGAATCAACCCGCTGACGATACGCAGTTTTATCGCTGGCCATGATTCGCGGCCGTAGACCTGACCGGTTCTGGCAGTTAACGCGAATGACAGCCCGAGTGGCAACATGTAACAGGCGCCGGAAAAGCTGATCGCAATATTGTGCGCACCGGATTCGAGGGTACCGATCATGCCCATCTGTACTGCCGTGGCAACAAACAAACCGGCTTCAAATAACAGCGCAAAGTAGATTGGCACCGATAGCAGCAGCAGGGGTTTAATTGCCTGCCACTGCGGCGGGTCAAACTGCGCAAAGAGCTGAAAACGCTCAAAGCGCCGACCGCGCAGAATAAGCAGCAGCGCCAGCGCCATCGAAACAGTGACGACTGACGTGGCGATACCGATGCCGGCAAGCCCCAGTTTTGGCAGCCCGAACCAGCCGAGTCCAAAGCCAAGATCGGCTACGATGTTAATCATCAGCCCGGCCAGTTGCACTAGCATAACCGGGCGTGTCAGCGAGGTGGCCTCGCATACATTGCGGCACGCCATCACAACGGCAAAGGCCGGCAGACTCCAGCAAGCCGTATAGAGATACGCCCGAATCGCGGGCACCAGCGCTGGCTCCAGAGCCGAATGGTGAAGCAGCGCCGCAATAATCTGCACCAAAGCCAGCGCAAACAAACCAACCGCACCACCAAGCCAAAGGCCCTGTCGAAATACCCCCCCGACCACCTTGCGCCGCCCCTGTCCAATCAGTCGCGACAGCGTTGGGCTAAGCCCGGCCATCAGCCCGATACATAAAATAGAGGCGAAAAACCAGAGTCCGGCGCCAATGCCACCGGCGGCGAGTTCGGTGGTGCCAAGTCGACCTGCTACCAGCGCATCGACCACACCGTTACCCATCTGCAGCAGCTGTGCAACGATGAGTGGAACTGCGATAGAAAGTGTCCGGCTAATTTCAAGCCACAGCTGACGCGGCTTAAACCCGTCAGATTGAGAGTGAGGCACGGCTTAACCTGCGATTAAGAGCAAAATGATCGACGTGGGTGCGACGGATCAGAGACTGCGTTCGCGGCGCAGTGGATGTAAAGGAAGCCCGTCTGAGACTGGAATCAACGCTACAGCTTTAGCTCATGTGGCTTGGTGGCAAGCAGTGACTCGTGATTGTCAAACTGCTGATACCAGGCCTTCAGAGACGGGCAAGTGCCACGCCAGTCGAGCTGCGGAAATCGAAAGTCGAGATAATCCAGTGCAATCACGATAGACAGGGTACCGATGTCCAAGTCATTGCCGAGGCGCTCCGATTCCAGCGCTGCCAGCGCACGACGACACTTGTCGAGTTGCGCATCGGACCAGTCGCTCCAGCGTTTTTCCTCCGGTCGTACAAAGCCCTCGTAACGCGCCAGTATTGCAGCGTCGCAAATGCCGTCTGCACAGGCCTGCTGTCGCAGCGCCGTCCAGCGTGCAGCACCACTCGGGTAAAAACTGCCGTCGCCAAGGTCGTTCAGGTACTCGCATATCACACGCGAATCATAGAGGGTTTCACCGCTGTCGAGGCTGAGTGCCGGAATCTTGCCGAGCGGATTGTCGGCGTTAACACCCGCATTCGGATTGACCGGGGTCAGCACCAGGGGAATTTGCTCAATACGATTAGCAAGGCCGCATTCGAGGGCGACAACCATCACCTTGCGTACAAACGGGGAGCCTGGATTAAAGTGCAGTTTCATGGCGCGTAGTCGGCAGGTGAGTGGACAGCAGAGTATACACGGCGACCGTCGGCTTGTATCACGCTACTTTACGCGCCGCACAAAGCGCGACTGTCGCACCGCCGGTTGCGATATACTTGGCGGCGAATTCCCACGCCACCAAACAACCTATGGCTCACTTTAAGTCTGACTTTCTGCACACACTCGCCGAACGCGGTTTCATCTACCAGACTTCGGACGACAGCGCGCTCGACGCGCTGTTTGTCAAAGGTGGTGTAACCGGCTATATCGGTTTTGACGCCACAGCCACCAGCCTGCACGCCGGGTCGCTGATTCAAATAATGATGCTACACTGGATGCAACAAACCGGTAACCGCCCTATTGCGCTGATGGGTGGTGGCACATCAATGATCGGTGATCCCTCTCTGCGCGACGACGCACGCAAACTGCTAACCCCGGAAGACATCGACAACAACCTGCGCGGTATCCGACAGGCATTCTCCAGCTATCTGAAGTTTGAAGAGGCAGGCGGCAACGCACTGATGCTGAACAACGCCGACTGGCTGATGGACATTAACTACGTCGAATTTCTGCGCGACGTCGGTCGACACTTTTCAGTCAATCGAATGTTGTCGTTTGACTCGGTCAAGCTGCGCCTTGATCGTGAACAGTCGCTGTCGTTTCTCGAGTTCAACTACATGATTCTGCAGGCCTACGATTTTGTACAGCTCAATCAGCAGCACGATTGCGCACTGCAGATGGGAGGTTCAGACCAATGGGGCAACATCGTCAATGGCATTGATCTGGGTCGTCGCATGAATAACGCACAGTTGTTTGCGCTGACCTCGCCACTGCTCACCACTGCCTCCGGTGCCAAGATGGGTAAGTCTGCCAGTGGCGCCGTGTGGCTGAACGCCGACATGCTCAGCCCGTACGAATTCTGGCAATACTGGCGCAACACAGAAGACGCTGATGTTGAGCGATTTTTGAAACTCTACACCACCATGCCGATGGACGAGATCGCCAAACTCGCGGCATTGCAGGGTGCGGAAATCAATGATGCCAAAGCCGTGCTCGCTACAGAGGTCACCGCCATGCTGCATGGCCGTACGGAAGCTGAAAAAGCCGCCGAAACCGCTCGCGTAACGTTTACCGACGGACAGACTGCCGGCGACTTGCCCACAACAACCATCGCCGCTTCAGAGCTTGAAGCCGGAGTCGGCGTGCTGTCACTGATGGTGCACTGCGGACTGGCTAAAAGTAACGCTGAAGCCAGGCGCAGCATCAAGGGCAACGCGGTACGTCTGAACGATGAACTGGTCAGCGATGAAAAACTGACCATAAACAAAGATGCACTGATCAACGACGGTGCCCTGAAGCTGTCGTTCGGTAAGAAGAAGCATGTGCTGGTTAAGCCGGCCTGAGTGCAGAATACGCAATTCCTCAAACCGAAAAGCTATGCAAACGAAAACGCAATTGGACATAAATTTTCATGAGCTACGATGACAGCAACATCTTCGCAAAGATTCTGCGCGGCGAACTGCCCTGCGAAAAAGTATACGAAGATGAACACACGCTCGCGATCATGGACATCATGCCGCGCGCCGACGGCCATGTACTGGTAATACCAAAAACACCCGCTCGCAACATGCTCGACGCCAATCCGGAGCAACTCGCCAGCTGTCTCGCTACGGTACAACTGATCGGCCACGCCATGCGCAAAGGACTGGATGCCGACGGTATTACGCTACAGCAGTTTAATGAAGCCGCCGGCGGGCAGGAAGTATTCCACCTGCACTTTCACGTGCTGCCGCGCCATGCGGGCGTGAAACTGCGACCGCCTGGTACCATGGGCGACGCCGATACAATCAAAGC
>CAYMFQ010000021.1:36863-41386 GCA_964389335.1 uncultured Granulosicoccaceae bacterium | reverse complement strand
CGGCGCAACCTTCAGGCAACTGCAGTGCGCCGGGGTAAGTTATCGGATTGCCGTCAGTGGAGAAGAGCAGCATCCACTGGTAATACTGGTTCACGGCTTCCCCGAGTGCTGGTACTCATGGCGGCATCAAATTCAGCCACTCGCCGATGCGGGTTATCGCGTTGCGGTGCCGGACGTCAGGGGCTACGGCGGATCTGACTGTCCTGATGCGATAGAAGCCTATGATATGCAAACACTCACCGCTGACATGGCGGCCATTGCACAGCAACTGTCACCCCGCGAGCCCGCCGTTATTGTTGGCCATGACTGGGGTGCCCCAATAGCCTGGAACAGCGCGTTACTTTACCCTGATCAGTTTCGTGCAGTGGGAGGGTTGTCAGTTCCCCACGTGCCACCGGGTGACGTACTGGCTACCGATCTATTCAAAAAGATCTTTACTGATCGTGGCTTCTTCTACTACATGCTGTACTTTCAACAACCCGGCGTTGCCGAAGCAGAGCTGGAAGCAGACCCGGCTCGTTCCATCCGGCTTTTTTATTCGGCCATCGCGGGTGACGCCAGCGAGGGTGCCTGGCCCCAGGCAAAACCCATCGACAGCAATTTGTTTGACGGGATACCCGAGCCAGATCTGCCACGCCCCTGGTTATCAGTTGAAGACGTCAGTTACTACGCGCAACAGTTCGCACGCAGTGGCTTTCACGGCCCGCTCAATCGCTACCGCAACTTTGCACGCGACAGCCGCTTTCTAAAAGCGAGTGGTAAAAACACAATCAGCCAACCATCGCTGTATATCACCGGCGACAAGGACATGGTTTCGCAGTTGTATCCCAACGGACCCGTGGCTGCGATGCAACCTTATGCTAGCGATGTGCGCGTCGCTCATACTCTGCCTGGCTGCGGACACTGGACGCAGCAGGAAAGACCAGCAGAGGTTAATGAGCTACTGCTGAGCTGGCTTGAATCGTTATAACCTTTCGGCTTTCAACAAGACCCTATTAATGCACTACAGCGATAGCCGTATATTTCCCTGTCGGTCGATCAGACCATGTCGCGGGTGATAGCCTCTGTCGACATCTTCATAGGTATCGCATTGCAACTTGACTGATTGTTTAGTTTCGGCCCACTCGATAACGCTTTTTAGCTTCTGCGCTATGGCTTCATCGTCAAAGTTAGCAACTGCCGGGCTGTTGTTCGACAGACGTATGTTCACGTCCAGCTCGTACCCGCCTGACTGCAGTTTTTCATACACTGAATCCAGTGCAGAGTCAGCTTCAGTACCCCAACGCAACTGAAAAACCACACGAGTTGATGCAGGTATCTGCTGTTGCTGTAGCTCTGCAATAACCTGATCGACATCGGCACATTCAAAACCGGAGCTAACGGAGTGCGCGTAGGGCTGCGAAGGATCGTGGTGCCTGGCCGATGTACTGACAACACTGACTGATACCGGGCACTGCAGCTCCCCGTTAAGTCGGCCAATTTGTGTGCCGGAGAGATCATCGGCGGCCACGCCGTTAACGCATACGATCTCCACACCGGCGAGCGCACTGCCAATTTCATGTAACCGGGCACAGCCCTGTTTATCCGGGCCCCAAACACTGAATACAACGAAGCGAATACCGATGCTGTGCCAGTCGTGTATTCGCTGCAAGCCGTCCGCCAGTGTTAAATCTGACAGTGGAATGCGGACTGTATCGATACCGAGCTGCAGCAGGCGCAGCAATGGATAATCGTTGCGTGCTCGTTTCCGTCCGAACTCTTCCATGGGTCCGTTATATGGCAGGTGGCTCGCCTCAAACCAACTGTGGCGTAAATGGGGGATCAGCGGTAATTGTTGTGTTTGCGGCACGGCAGCTGTGCCGGTATCTTCCCGACCGAAGGTTGGCTTTACATCGATCGCAAAGCCCTGCTCCTGCACGATCACCTGACAGACACTGTATTTGTTGACATCATCGCGCCCATACTCCGGTGCCGGAGAAGTGGCGAACAACTCCGCGTAGTCCTGCCTGATGAAACTCGTCGGAGGCAAACAAACAAGCTTTACCCCCTGATACACGTTATAAAAAAACTGGTGTACGTGGCCGGAAAATATAACCTCTACCCGGTACCTGACCGCCAGCGACAGCAGCCAGCTTCTGCCCGGCTCTGCATAGTTGTCGTAGTGGTCAACCTCACTGGCATCGTGGATAAACGGTGGGTAGTGCGAAAATAAAAAGATGCGCTTACCTTCGGCCTCCTGCAACTGCTGCTCAAGCCACTGGCGCTGTTCTCGCTCCGCATCAGTCTCGCTATTTACCAGCGATGAATTAATAACGAGAAAAACCACACCGGAATGTTCAAACGCATACCGTGATGCACCGAACGCCGTCTCATAGGTTTGCGCGCTGTCAACACTAAGCGGCTTGGCAGGCATCGCCGGCGATGGCTTGTCGCCGATATCGTGGTTACCGGGTACAAAATGCAGTGGATCCAGTGGCATAAAAATGCGCTTCGCCTCAGCCACGGCGTCGGTATATGCCGCCATGTGTGGCAGTGGATGCACCATATCACCGAGGTGAATGGTAAACGACGGCTGCAACTGCTGCAGCAGACTTACCGCGTAGCGAGCCCGATTATTCGCCCTCTCGTTGACCGGAAATGGCGATGACAGATCGCCTTCCGGTGAGCGAATGTGTGTATCAGTAATAATGGCAAACTTAAACACGACGATCCTCTGTGTTCAGGTGGTTTGAAAGTGACAGAGGTCTCACGGCTGCAACGGTACATTTAACTGAGTGTTGCGCGTGACAATACCACCTCGGTTCCCGGGCTGTATGTCGCCGTAACGCTGTGCGAATACCGGTGGCAGCGGCCGGTCTTTTGGAATTGCGAGCCACAGCCGTAGCAAATGGCGCCGCTGAGCCGGGTCCGGCCAGTCAGTAAAGGCGGTGCGGTCGTGCAACATGTGATGGTTATAAACAAATTGCATGTCACCGGGCTGCAATCGCATCGACAAATGTATTGACGGGTCATTGGCGATCTCGTCAAACAAGTCGAGTGCAGCTTCGTGTTGTGCTGACAGCGCCGGTGCATCAGCCAGCCGGCTTGCAGAGCGAATATAGGTGCGCTGATACAAACCGGATAAATACCCCTGATGCCAGTTCAGCACGGGCACCTCAAACCACGGCATCTGCCCCTCGGGAATTTCGCCACGCCTGTCGGTTGCCAGTGGGTCAAACATCAACCGCGTCAGTACCGGGTCACGACGTTGCATTTCGTTGTACAGCGTAACGGTTGACGCGAGTAGCGAATCACCACCCTGCTTCGCCTCTTTAAGACACAGCAGTCCCACCACATCTGTACTATCGGTGTGGAACGACTGGCGCTCTGTGGTTTGGTAGATTCGCACATTCGGGTTGTTCAGGTCAGCGCCGATGTCCACTACATGCCCGAGTAAATGTCCTTTTGCATTCTGTGATCGTGCCGAACCCAGGTGCGCACCAATGCCGCAATATATCGCTGCGCACTGTTGCATCGTGTAACGCTGCACCGGCAGTCCACGCCACAGCCCAAAGCCTATACCTTCGGTGAGTTGTTTACGCAGTTGCTGCAAGGGTGCGGCCAGAGTGGGCAGCTCAAACTGGCTCTTATCGATCGACGCCAGATCGACATTGTTGTCAATTAGCCGTGCGGCGGCTGTTTCAAGTTCATCTATCTCCGCTGTTGAGAAATGCCGCGTCCACACCTCGGGCTGGCGCGCCATGTCAGCACCACGCCAGGCAGCCGGTAAGTCGAGACGTTCCGGGGGATACTCAATCATGATTTGCTCAGCCATCATTTACCGCGGGCGATTTACCACGGGCGAGGTTGATATTGCGATACAGGGTTACCAGTACCGCAACAATCGTCAGCGCCCAGAACAACCAGCAGATCGGACTGGATATAAATATTGACCAGTCGCCTTTGGACAGCAACAGAGACTGACGAAAGTTATCTTCCAGCAGCGGCCCGAGTATAAACGCGATAAGAAAAGGCGCTGCCGGTATCTGCATTTTGAGCATCGCAAAACCAACCGCGCCCATCGCGAACATCACACCGACATCGAATATGGTGTTGTTCACTGCATAAGCACCGTACACACACAGCACCAGAACTATCGGGAAAAGTAACCTGTGCGGAATATCGGCAATGCGACTGATGAGCCGTATGGATACCTTACCGACAATCAGCAACACCATTGAGCTCAGCATAATGCCGATAAAAAGCGCATAGATCAGACTCAGGTTTTCCTGAAACAACAGCGGCCCTGGTCTGAGACCGTGAATCATAAAGGCGCCAAGAATAATTGCCGTGATAATGTCACCCGGAATACCCAGTGCCAGCAGTGGAATCATGGTGGCGCCGGCAACACCGTTGTTACCGCTTTCAGATGCCGCCACACCTTCGAGTTCACCGTTGCCGAAGTTATCGCCGTTGTCCGAATTTCGCTTCGCCTCCGAATAGCTCAAAAACGCTGATGGCGCGCCACCGATACCAGGTATCGC
>CAYMFQ010000021.1:13567-36763 GCA_964389335.1 uncultured Granulosicoccaceae bacterium | reverse complement strand
AAAAGCCCGAAACAAGCTGCTCCCAGGCCTTTCAATAACTGATCACCGGACACACCTGCGATGATCGTCAGGGAAAACATAATCAGTGTGAACACTTCGGGCGAGCCAAACTTAAGCGCCAGCGTCGCGAGTGCTCCTGCAAATAATATCAGCGCGAGGTTTGAGATAAAGTCAGCCACACACGATGCATACAGCGCTATATCCAGCGCTCTGCGCGCCTCGCCTTTCTTTGCCAGTGGATAACCGTCAAGCACGGTACAGGAGGCCGCCGGTGTTCCCGGAGCGTTTATAAGAATAGCGGTAATTGACCCACCGTAGATTCCCCCCTTGTACACGCCCAGCAACAACAATATGCCGGTCACTGGCGGCAACGTGAATGTAAACGGCAGCGTCAACGCAACGGCCATCGCTGTGGTCATGCCCGGCACCGCACCGACAAAAGTACCGATTACCACACCAATGCATATGGCGGCCACGTTATGCCACGTCGCAAACAGCGCCATGGCCTGCTGTAGTGTGTCAAGCATGCGCTATACCCCAGCCAGCCACGGGGCAAGCACGCCCAACGGAATCGGCACACTCGCCACTTTTAAAAAGAAGAAATACAAACCGAGTGGCAGCAACACTGCAATGGGTACACTCAGGTAGAGGCGGCGCTCTCCGGCGAGCCAGAAAGTAGCCAGCAGTGCGACAGCCGAAGTGACGATAAAACCAAGCCAGGTGATCGTTGCTGCATACAAAGCCAGAATAACAAATACCCAAACGTAGCGGCGACTCGCATCGGGTCGTATGTCAACAGGGTCGTTATCACTGTGCGCCCGGCTGAAAACCATCGCCCGAACACTGATCGCAGCGCCAAGCGCAAGTAAAACGTAGGTGACAAAACGTGGATAGTAGGATGGCGACAGCGCCGCATATTTAATTTTTTTTGGCTCGACCACACCGAAGGGAATCAACACAAACATCATCAGCAACGCAAGCGCCACCATTATTAAACCGGCCCATAGATCACGCTTCACACATCCCCCTGTTATCGCTCCGGTCTCAATCAGACCCGTGACGTAATGTCTGGCCGGCAACAATTAATTATTGAAATAAGCCACCGACTGTGTCAATAATTTTGTCAGGCTCGGCATCGCCGTGCATTCTGGAGGAAAACTTAAGATGACATCACCGGTTAGTTTTTACCGGCGCGGGCTGGAACGCACCATGCCCACGCACTTAGTATCGCATTCCACCCGCCGACTACTCAGAACCTGCGCCGGCGTTGTTGCCGCAGGTGTCCTGGCGCTTGGAGCGGCAGTTAGTGCCAGCGCAGGCGAATACCCCGAACGTCCCATTACTCTGGTCGCCCCGTACGGACCCGGTGGTGCAGCAGACCTATCGGCACGAATGGTCGCCGGTGCCGCCCCCAGTTATCTTGGCCAGCCGATTCTGGCTGTGAATAAAACCGGCGCGGCCGGCGTTGTCGGTTCCAACTTCGTGAAAAACTCAAAGCCCGACGGTTATACGCTGTTGTCGGCACGTGTGGGCAGCCAGATGGGCGTGCCTGCGATGAACAAGACAATCCCCTACGCGTGGGACGACTTTACCTTCCTCGGGCTAATTGAAGTTAATCCGTTTGTGCTGGTCGTCAATCCCGAAAGTGGCATCAAAACCTTTGCCGACTTTGAAGCGAAAATCAAAGCTGGTGAGGAAATGGCTTACAGTTCAGCCGGTGTAGGTACGCTGTTGCATATTGCAGTGGCCGTTATGTCAAATGGTATGGGTTCCGACTTTGAAAAACTCACACATGTTCCGTACAAAGGCGGCGGTAAAGCACGTGCCGCGGTTGTGGCGGGCCAGGTGGACTTTTCTTTCCAAAACCTGTCAGCCGTTGCCGGTGCACTGGAAGCGGGTCAACTTACCGCACTGGTCGTCACTACCACCGATCGGCAGGAAATTATCCCGGATGTACCCACCGCCGCTGAGGTTGGCTACACCGACCTCGAGAAAATCATTGGCTGGTCTGCCATCTATGGCCCACCCGATTTACCGGAAGATGTAGTGGCAAAGTGGACTGAAACCCTGCAGGCAATGAAAGAAGATCGCGCCTGGAACCGCATGACAAAAGGGCTCGGTAACATCGTCGATATTCGCTCTCCGGAAGAAACCAAAGCCTATGTTGGCGAGCAGTACAAGGTCTATGACGAGACGCTGCTAAAGCTTGGCCTTCGTATCGAGTAAGTACAACGGTTAAAGCACCGTGCATAACAGCCTGTGGCATTGTCACAGGCTGTTTTGTTTCTCTGAGGTAAAAACACACATCAGCCAGGCAACTATCTAAAGCCCCGTGAAACCCAATTTTTTGTTTATACAAGCGGACCAGATGGCAGCCAATGCACTGGCAGCTTACGGCAACCCGACCACCATCACGCCGAATCTGGATAAGCTTGCGGAGCACGGTGTGGTGTTCGAAAACTGCTACTGCAATTTGCCCATGTGTGCACCATCGCGTGCATCGATGCACGCCAGCAGGCTGCCGTTTAGCATCGGCATGTACGACAATGCCTCGGAGTTTCACGCCGACATCCCGACCTTTGCACACTATCTGCGCACACTGGATTACCGTGTTGAGTTGTCGGGCAAAATGCACTTTGTCGGTGCCGATCAATACCACGGCTATGAAAAACGCCACACCACGGAAATCTACCCGGCTAACTTTGCGTGGACGGTAGACTGGTCACAGGGTCGGGAATATCGCCCCACCAACCTGACCATGGCGCCGATCATTGAGTCAGGTCCGTGCATTCGATCGCTGCAAATGGATTACGATGACGAAGTGGCCTACACCGCGAAGCAGGCACTGTATGATCTGGCACGCGCGCAGGATGAACGGCCCTTTATGCTGACCGTGTCGTTTACCAGTCCGCACTCGCCATTTGTGATCGGCCAGCCCTGGTGGGATCTCTACGATCACGACCAGATAGAAAGCCCCGCCGTCGCACCACTGGCATTGGACGAGATGGACCACTTAAGCCGCAACCTGCACTACTGTCAGGCGCGACACCTGTACACAGTAACCGACGAGCATCGCCGCATGGCGCGCCACGGTTACTACGGCATGATCTCATTCATCGATGACAAGATTGGTCAGTTGCTTGAGGTGCTGAACAGCACCGGCCTTGGCGACAACACCATTGTTGTGTTTGCCGCTGACCATGGCGAGATGATGGGTGAACGAGGTATGTGGTTTAAACAACACTTTTTCGAGTGGGCTGCCAAAGTACCGTTTATCGTACACAGCCCTGCTCGCTTCCAACCCGCGCGTGTTTCGCAAAACATCTCGTTAATTGACCTGATGCCAACACTGCTGGACTGCGCAACGGACGGTGAGTTTAACGACTATGCCACCCCGATTGACGGACAATCTCTGGTGCCCGCGCTGCACGGAGACACTGAAAGCCTCACTGATGTGGCAATATCCGAATTCGCCGCCGACGGCTCAACCGGTCCCAGCCGCATGGTAAAGCAGGGGCGCTGGAAGCTCATGTGGCTCGAAGGCGTGGACACACTGTTGTACGACGTTGCAGCCGACCCGAATGAAACAACAAACCTCGCCGACGACAGTGCGCATGCCGACATCAGGGCCGAACTGGAAGCACTGCTGTTTGACGGCTTCGACCCTCAGCAGCTTACCGACAAAATTTCCCTGAGCCAGAGACAGCGCCTGCAGATTCACCGCGCAACCGGTGGCGAGCCGACATGGGTGAATATCGTGCGCACAGACGACAACGAACGCTATATTCGAAACGCCGGTGCTGCTGATACCAAGGCCAAAGCTCGCCTGCCGTATGTTGAACCCGCCAGACCGGATAGCTAGTGCACTGGCCAGATTCGTAAAAGGCCTGCCCGTCCGCGCTGATTTGGCGGGGCGCAAACACCTGCATCGACATTTGCAGTAACATCACGGGTCGACAAGCTGTTCGTCGTTTTTCCGCTGCCTCACCCTGGGTAAATCGCCAATGACTGCGCCTGCGCCATACCATTCTGAACTCCATCCCTTTCAGCAGGAGCTGGTGAATGCCATTAGCGGCGAGTCAGACTTTTCCGCTGCAGGTGTGGCGATGTACACCAGTGATGCCTCAAACTACCGCCAGATTCCACTCGGCGTGGTTTATCCGAAGAGTATCGACGATATCGTTGCAGCCACCGCGCTCTGCCGCAAGCATGGCCTGTCGGTTCTGATGCGCGGCGGTGGTACCTCGCAAAATGGTCAGACCGTAAACGAAGCGGTCATTCTGGATTGCTCGCGACATTTGCGACGCGTGCTCGACATTGATGTCGACAAACGTGAAGCGCTCATTGAGCCCGGCATCATCTGCGATTCGTTAAAAGCCGCCGCCGAGCAGCACGGGCTGACGTTTGGTCCGGACCCGGCCACCCACAGTCGCTGCACGCTGGGCGGCATGATCGGTAATAACTCCTGCGGCCCTCACTCAATGCTGGCCGGTAAAACCGTTGAGAACGTGCTCGAACTTGAAGTACTGACTCCTGCCGGTGAACGCTTTTGGGTTGGCCCCACCAGCGATGCTGAACTGCAAACCATACTGGCTCAGGACACTGAGCAGGCACGCATCTATCGCGAATTACTCAGCATCCGCGACAACTACGCCGAGTTAATCAGACAACGCTATCCAAACATCAAACGTCGCGTGTCCGGTTATAACCTCGATCAGCTGCTACCCGAAAACGGTTTTAATGTCGCTCGCGCACTGGTTGGTACCGAGGGCACCTGTGTGTCGATTTTGCAGGCACGGGTGCAGCTTATTGAAAACCCGAAGTTCAAGCGGCTGATAGTGCTTGGCTTTGAGGATATCTTTATCGCTGGCGACAGCGTGCCGGACATTATGCCGTTTAAACCCATCGCTATGGAGGGGCTCGACTGGGCCATCATAGGCGGCCTGATAGACCGCAAACTGAAACTCGAGGAAGTCGCGTTACTGCCCGAGGGCAAGGCATGGCTGATGACAGAGTTGGCCGCGGCGACACCCGAAGAACTCGACAGTCACTGTCAGGCGTTTATCGATGCAATGAACCGCAACGACAAAGTCAAATCAGTACTGCCAGTGCCAGAGGCTGACAAAACCGCCGCACTCTGGAGTATTCGCGAACAGGGTGCTTCAGCCACTGCCATGAGCCTGAACCCACAAGACCCTGACCCGATAGTCGGCTGGGAAGACACCGCCGTGGACCCGATGCGGCTCGGCGACTACCTGCGCCGGTTCTATGCACTGGTTGATGAATACGGCTACAAAACCAGTATGTATGGCCACTTTGGTGATGGCTGCATACATGCGCGCATGACCTTCGATACGCGCAGCGAACAAGGCGTTGAACACTGGCGCAACTTCAGTGTTGCGCTGGCAAAACTGGTGGTTGAGTTTGGCGGCTCGCTATCGGGAGAGCATGGCGACGGCCAGGCCAAGGCAGAGTTTCTGCCGATCATGTTTGGCGACGAGTTAATGCAGGCATTCCGACGCTTTAAGTATGCATGGGACCCGGACAAGCGCATGAACCCTGGCAAGGTTATCGATGCCAATCGCATGGACCAGCACCTGCGGTTCAGCCCGTCCTATAAAACACCAGAGGCCAGCACGACGCTCAGCTTCCATGAAGATCCCGGCGGCTTCGGGCGCACTTCCGAACGCTGCATCGGCATGGGTAAGTGCCGTTCGCTGCAGGGCGCTATGTGCCCGAGCTATCAGATTACCGGTGAAGAGCGTTACTCCACTCGCGGACGCGCCCACCTGCTGCACGAATTACTGCGCGGCGAAGTGATAGCCGACGGCTGGCAAAACACGGATATAGCCGATTCACTGGAGCACTGTCTGTCGTGCAAAGCCTGTAAAAGTGAGTGTCCGACCCACGTCGATATTGCCACCTATAAATCAGAGTTCATGGCGCAACACTATGCACAGCGTCGACGTCCGCTACACCATCGAGTGTTCGGCCATATCGGTACAACACTGCCAAAACTCAGCCGTTTCGCTCCTGTCGTTAATGCTCTGCAAAACACGGCACCTGCGCGCATGGGTAAAAAGTGGCTGGGTATCGATAGCGACAAGGCATTGCCATCAATTGCCAAACAAACTTTCAGCGCATGGGCGGCCTCAAATGCCGACAGCCGGGATGCGCACTTTCACTGGTTTGGCGACAACGCAGGTGCGGCAGTCATACTGTGGGCTGACAGCTTTAACAATCACTACCGCCCGCATATATTACAAAGCGCTGTACGGGCACTGGTAAAAACAGGCTACCGGGTTGGTGTGGCACAGCAACATTTCTGCTGCGGCCGACCACTGTATGAGTACGGTTACCTTGAACAGGCGCAGCGACAACTTGAGTTGATACTGCAACAGTTTCATCCATCACTGCCGCAGGATGCGGCTGTGATAGTGGCAGAACCGGCATGCCTGTCGGTGTTCAAAGATGAGCTTTTGCGACTGTTTCCAAACGACAGCCGCGCGACCGATCTTTCAGCAAGGGCGCAAACCCTCAGCGAGCATCTGCGCAGTATGAATGTCAGCCTTACCACAACGCTTAACAACGGCGTATTGCATCGACACTGTCATGATAAATCTCTGGCAACCGGCACGCAGGACCTGTGGTGGATGCAGCAGTGTTTCGATAACCTCAGCGAACCTGAAGCGGGCTGCTGCGGCATGGCAGGAACCTATGGCATCCGCCGTAAAACGCGCTGGATCGGCAAGGCGTTGTATCAGCGAAAACTGGGCCCGGCTGTCGAGCAGGCGAAAGACGACACCTATATTGTTGCCAACGGCTTCAGTTGTCACGAGCAATTTTCGGATAACAACACAAAACGCGTACACCACCCAATCGAAATAATAGAGATGTGTCTTTAACAACATTGCAAGTTAACTCCACTAACAACTACTCGAAACGCTTCGATATACTTAGACGGTAAGACAATACGCATTACCGCAGTGCCTGCGCAGTAAAGGATTGATGTTGGGGTGAAATACAGCGATAACGAGGAAAGCACCTACAAAGAAGTGCTGTCGGTGTTGTCCACTGACGCCTATAAAGAATTTGCACGAAGCGTTGAAGACCCGCATCGCTACCATTTCGAGTCAAGCCAGCTTCAGAGCGTTGTGTACGACAAGCGCCTGTCCCCTGCCTGCGACTACCTGCCTGAGTCGCTGCCAGGCATTGATCTGAATGCTGTTCTTCAACAAACACAAAACCAGCTGGGTATTGTTCATCACAACTACCTGGTGCTCAATGTGCAGGAACCATCGACGCCGGACGCCGGCCGCCTGATCTTCGTTGAAGATACCCAACTGCTGCACATTTACCCGACATCATCACTGACCCCCGCAGAGCTGCGAACACTGAAGCAAATCCTCTGTGGTCATTCTCTGCGCGACTCAGCAGTAACCGATTCGGTTAGCTATGAAACGAAGCGCAGCCAGTTTAAATCGCTGGGCCACAAGATTGGTATCAGCCGGCAGGCCGACGTCGTCACCTACACGCTAACTCGATTGCTGGCCAGTAACCTGCGCGACGATACAGAGCCGGCACTGCACGAGGAAGTCAGGGCATATCACAGAGAATGTCTGCCACCCAATGTCCGCCTGCATATCATGTTGGGCGATGATGGCCGGCACCACCGCATTTTCGATATGGGGCCAATTGATGGTACTGCCCTCATTTGCCTGCACCCGCAGATATTTCCCGGCTTCCGGCCGCAGGATATCGAATTGCTGCATGCGCGTAACATTCGGCTGCTGTGGCCGTTGCGGCAGGGGCAGATGGCACCGGCAGACCCGGTACTTTCCAGTGACGCGCACATTGCACACGCCATTCAATCTATTGACCTTGCAAAAACCCTACAGATTAACCACGACACCACAACACTGGTGGCGCTGGTTAGCGGTGGCACTTATGCCATCGAATACGCGTTGCAAAACCCGCTGATTGATCGAGTTGTCTTCGTGGGTGCAAGCTACAAAGCAGGCGTTGGAAACAGTTTTTCCGACAAGTTTCGCTACGGGCTAATAAAACTCGCTAGTCGCAACAAGCCACTTACGCGAAAGCTGCTGCATTTTCTTGGCAAAAAATTTCGCGACAAAAACATGCTAACCAAGTTCTTTCTCAACCTCTACAGCGGATGTGAAAGCGACCTGCAGGTGCTCGAAGAAGAGTTCTCAAGCGAGCAGAAGCTCAGCGCCATTCAGCGCCGTATTCTAAGTTCGGAAAACTCGATCATTCAGGACTTCTTTGCTCACATCAGGCCCAACTGGCCGACGCTGTCAATGCTGGGCGGTAAGTTCGTTTTTATCCACGGCCAGCAAGACACCGCTCATTCAATTGATGATATCCGCGCGCTGGCGGTGCGTCACAACGCGCCGGTCAGAGAACTCGAGGGGCTCGGCCAGTTGCTGTACTACGAACATATGGGGCCGCTGCTGGACAGCTTGAATGAATTGCTCTGACCTGGCTGGCCATTGAGCGCCTGCCGTCGGCCGGTATTTTACTCGACCAGAATTGAGGTCAGATCAACTATCTAGTATGCCACATCTGACTCGTTCCTCCGAACTTTCTCTTCGTTATTCGCTAGCGCGGGCGCAAGCGCGGGTTCCGCGACAGAATCGGTAACAGCGGGCAGCGCCTGCTGACTTATAGAGGGTAATTCGGGCAGGCTGGTCGCTGTTGTGCAGGACGCGCTCAGCAAACAAGCGGCAACAGCGGCAGGAATTAATGCAATTTTTGAAGAACGCCTGATGGTTACCTGAAGCATGGGTCTGTTGCCTGATGTTTTTGAAAGAGTGGATGCGGTTGGTGATTTGCAATAACCCGATAATCGGCACAACAGACAGTCGGTGGGTTACCAACCAAATGGTACACCAGTCGTGGGGCAGTTTCTTTCTCTTGATAAAGCCTTTTTCATCTATCACCGCAACATCCGCGCGAGTTCCAGGGCAAGCTGCAGTCAGCTATTTTGCGTAGCCTGGCCTGAACGCCAAAACCCGGCAGCACTTTCGCATCGTCCGGGCGTAAGGCAGAATACCGCAACGATTTTATTTTTCGTGCAGTCGACCCACAGCCGTGCGCAACAGGTATCGTGCAGGGCCACCACCCAGGACACAGCAATCATGAACCTCGATTACTCGACAGAGGATCTCGCCTTTCGCGATGAAGTGCGGCAGTTCATTCAGGACCGTGTGCCAGCGGACCTCAGGGCACGCGTGCTGGCACACAAGACTCTCAGTAAGGAAGACATGGAGCTCTACCATGCACGACTGAACGAAAAAGGCTGGCTTGCCCAAAGCTGGCCTGAAGAATACGGCGGCTGTGCCTGGAGCGCCGTGCAAAAACACATCTTCGATGAAGAAACCGCCGCTGCCGGGTGTCCGCGCATTGTGCCATTCGGAGTCAGTATGCTGGGGCCAGTGCTTCTCAAGTTTGGTGATGAGGCCCAAAAACGACACTTCCTGCCGCGAATTCTCGACGGCACCGACTGGTGGTGTCAGGGCTATTCCGAACCCGGTGCGGGTTCTGATCTCGCATCACTGAAAACCCGTGCGGTACGCGAAGGCAACAAGTTCATCGTCAATGGCCAGAAAACCTGGACCACGCTTGGCCAGCACGCCGACTGGATCTTCTGTCTGGTACGCACCTCAACAGAGGGCAAGCCACAGCAGGGTATTTCTTTTTTACTGATCGATATGAAATCACCCGGGGTCGAGGTTCGGCCGATCAAACTGCTGAACGGCACCTGCGAAGTCAACGAGATATTTTTCGACAATGTCGAAGTGCCACCGGAAAATCTGGTCGGTGAAGAGAATATGGGCTGGACCTATGCGAAGTATCTGCTGACGCACGAGCGCACAGGTATTGCCGGTGTCGGCTTTGCGCTCAGCAACCTGGAGCATCTGAAATCCATCGCCAGCCAGCAGCGCTGCAATGGTGCTTCACTACTGGAAGATCCGTTATTTGCAGCGCGCATCGCGCAGGTTGAAATCGACCTGGCGGCGATGAGCACCACCAATCTGCGAGTGGTTGCCGCAGCCGACGGCGATGCCGCCCCCGGAGCGGAAAGCTCCATGCTAAAAATCAAAGGTACGGTAATAAGACAGGAAATAAACGACCTGATGCGCCGTGCACTCGGACCCGCCGCTCTGCCCTACTTCGAAGCCTTTTTCGACCCGGCATTTGATGATGAACTTCCCGTGCCTGACTATGCACCACCTATCGCCTCGCACCACTTCAACGAACGCAAGCTGTCTATCTATGGTGGCTCGAACGAAATTCAGCGCGGCATTATCAGCAAAATGATTCTGGGGCTATAGCATGAACTTTAACTACTCTGATGATCAGCGCATGCTGTCAGACACGCTGAATCGTTTTCTCGAAGACAACTACCCGCATGAACATCGCATGCAGGCCGCGGAAAGTGACCAGGGTTTTAATAGCGACACCTGGCAGCAACTGTGCGAACTCGGCATAGCCGGCGCATTGTTACCAGAGGGCGCCGGTGGCTACGGCGGCACCGGCGTTGATATATCCGTGGTGTTTGAGGCACTCGGCAAGGCATTAGTGGTCGAGCCGTTAATGTCGACCGCAGCGATTAGCGCCAACCTGCTGCACGACTGCGGCGCCGAGCAATCACTGCTCGACGATGTTATTGCCGGTAACACAATGCTGGCACTGGCCTGTTATGAACAGGACCATCGCTACCGTGTCGACACCCCTGACTGCACTGCCACTCAACAGGCAGACGGCTGGCAACTCAACGGCACAAAAACCATGGTGCTTAATGGCGACACGGCCGACCAGCTTATTGTCAGCGCCAGTGTCGATGGTGCTCTGGCACTGTTTTTAGTACCCGCAGATACTGCCGGCGTTACTCGTGTTGCATACCCAACCGTCGATGGCGGTCGAGGCTGCGACGTGCAATTGAACAACGCAGGTGTCGGCGCCAGTGCGCTGTTATGTCGCGACGCACAGGCACTGGAGTGCCTTGAACTTGCAATTGCGCGCGCCAATGTCGCCATCGGTGCCGAGGCGCTGGGTGCCATGGAAACCTGTAAGAATATGACGGTGGAATACCTGCAAACGCGCAAACAATTCGGCGTGCCAATTGGTAAGTTTCAGACCCTGCAACATCGCATGGTCGATGTCATGATTGAAATTGAACAGGCGCGCTCATCGCTGATCAACGCGGCAACTGCCTTAAACGATGATCGCCTCACACGCGAGCGCAATGTGTCTGCCATGAAAAACCTGATAGGCAGAGCAGCCAGACTGGTAGCAGAAGAGTCGATACAAATGCACGGCGGCATCGCCATGACATGGGAGTACGCCCTGTCACACTATGCCAAGCGACTGGTGATGATCGACCACTGGTTTGGCGATACCGATTACCACCTGCAACGCTATATTGACCTGGGACTGAGCCCAAACGCGCATTAGTTGCCGTTCAACAGCAGGTTTAGTTTCGTTGAATAAAATGGCTGGCACCCGATACCGTTCGGGTGCCACCTCCGTTTGTCACCACAACATTTCGGAGACTCATCATGCAGACATTTCCCGCCACCGCAGAGCAACAGGTAACACTGGCTAACTGGCGCCAGTCGCCCTGGAGTCAATGGGCGTTTCACCACGTGCGGGAAATCGTACCCAGTGCGGACATCGCCAATGCACCGGGACAGGTGTGGCCGCTCGACGAGGCACCGGTAAATCTCGGGGGTGTCAGTATCGACTGCGAGGCCGACGGGCTGATGTCGCTCAGCGGCTTTTGCCACTATGCTCAGGCTGACGCTCTACTGGTGTTACACCGCGATAAAATTGTCTACGAACACTACGACCATGGCATGCATCGGTACACACCGCATATCCTGATGTCTGTATCGAAGTCCGTGTTGGGTCTGTTGTGCGGCATACTGGAAGCACGCGGTATGCTTGACTGCGAAGAACAGGTTACCACCTACATACCCGAACTGGCTTCCAGTGCCTACCATGGTGCAACCGTGCGCCACCTGCTGGACATGCGTACCGGCGTTGAGTTTGACGAGGATTACCTCGCCACCAGCGGCCCCATCGTCGACTACCGCAAATCAACCAACTGGAACCCGCTTGAAAGTGGCGACAGCCCGACGGATCTGCGCTCGTTTTTCAGCACCTTAACCCGCAAAAAGCACGAACATGGTGAACAGTTTTCTTACACATCACCCAATACTGACATCCTCGGCTGGGTCATCGAGCGTGCCGTCGGCCAGAGCTATGCGTCTGTTTTGCAGCAGCATCTGTGGCAACCGCTGGGCGCAGAATACAGTGCCTATATAACAGTGGACACACTGGGTGCGCCTCGTGCCGCCGGCGGACTGTGTACCACGCTGCGTGACCTGGCACGTATTGGCCGGTTAATTATCAACGGCGGTAAAGATCAAAATGGCGAGCAACTATTACCAGAGACATGGATTACCGATACACTGACGATGGGTGACAGAGAGGCCTGGGATAACGGCAACTTTGCCGTCGACTTTCCGCAGTTGCCAATGAGCTATCGATCAAAGTGGTATGTGCTGCATCCACGCCCCGAAGATGATGCCAGCTGGCTAATTGGCCTGGGCATACACGGGCAGAACATATATATCGATATCGACAACGAATTCGTGATTGCCAAGTTCGCGTCACATGCGTCGCCACTGGAACCCGCCGGAGGCATTTACGGAATCGTGGCGGCTAAAGCGGTGCGCGACTATCTGGTCAACCACTTTTAATTGTCCCTCAACAGGTAGCCTGGCAGCAGCATGAATCAATCCGATATTGAAACACCTTATAAGCAATACCAGACGACAGTAAAGCCGGAGTGGATCGACTACAACGGACACATGAATGTCGGCTACTACCACATCGCGTTTGATAACGCCGTCGAACCTTTTTTTCACTGGCTGGGCCTGACACCTGAATTCAGACAGGCCAACCACTGTTCAACGTTTGCACACGAGGCACATTTGCACTTTCTACGCGAAGTCAGTGAAGGTGACCCGATTCGGTTTGAGACGCGGCTGCTCGACTATGATCGCAAGCGCATCCACTTTTATCAGGAGATGTTTCATATCGATGAAGGCTACCTCGCCGCAAGCCATGAATCGATCAGCAGCTACATGGATATGCAGACCCGCAGGACAGCTGTCATGCCTGACGACATCAGCTCACGCCTTGCCAATATCAAACAAGCCCATCAAAGCCTGCCGCTGGCACCGCAGGTTGGCAGCGTTATCGCCACACGAAAATAAACGCTCAGGCTTTGCCTGCCGAGCCCCGCAACCCCCACATAGAAACAATGCCAAACGCTGGTCCCAGAGCCAGCAACGCCATCAGCAAAGGCCAGCCAATCTTGGCTGCCACCAGCGGGGCCAACTGCACGGTTACCGTGGTCAGCGCAAAACCCAGTGCCGTCTGAAATGTCATTAGCGAACCGGCTTTTTCCGCCGGTGTGAAATCGGCTACCAGCGCGGAGAACTGCGCTGAGTCCGGAATGATCGACATTCCCCAGATCAGTGAAATCACGATCATCAACCACACCGGGCCACCAAAAAAGAGTGCGAACAACAGTGCCGATGCACCGCTGATCGCCATCGCAACAATGGTCAGTTCCGCCTTGCCAATAACATCGGCAATGCGCCCGGCGACAGCACAGCTCACCGCGCCTGCAGCGATCACACAAAACGTCACCAGCTTGGCCAGCTCCGTTGCTGCATCGTTGTCTATCTGTTGTGCAAAGCTGATCGACAGCGCCACGCCAATCCACGCCCACATCACATACAGCTCCCACATGTGCCCGAGGTAACCACCATAAGCACGGCGAACATTGATATTGGTCCACGCGTAGCCCACGGTGCGCACATTGAACCTTGCGGCGGTTGCATGCAGCGGACCGTTTTCGGTAAACAGAATCAGTACACCGGACGTTGCCGCCAGCAAACACGCCACAGCTATGGTACTGCGCCAGTCCGCACCGCCGAGCCAGGTCAGCAGGTGCGGAGCGGCAGACCCGAGTGTCAGCCCGCCAACCAGCAGACCCACCAGAAAACCCCGGTGTTTCTGGCTCCAGCCAATCGCGATTTTCATCCCGACCGGATACACACCTGCGAGACAAAACCCGGTAAAGCCTCTTAACAAAATGGCTTCCAGACTGCCAACCGGCACCACCAGTAACATGGCTGTGGCCATTGAACCCAGCCAGATACTGGTCGCAAATACCAGCCGCGGCGGAAATCTATCGGCAATGCCCGTGAACGCCGAGAACAGCGCACCAATGACAAAACCACCCTGCACGGCTGATGACAATGCCGCACTGGTGGTACTCGACATGGCCACCTCCCGTGTCATATCCGCCAGAATCGCGGCCGTAACGAACCACAGTGCCATGGCCGCTACCTGCGCGATAACCAGCACCACAATGTTCTTAACCATACGCGGGTTTTTGCCTGCAGCCGTATCAACTGTAGAATCAACCATTAACCACCTCCGGCCGCAGCGCTCCGGGCTTCCTGTAACGCACTATTTGCTGAGTCTGCTTCAATGTTTCTACTCGTTATACTACTGTCGTTTGGCGCATCGACCCTGGTCCGCAACTGGATGACCCGCACCTATGCCAAATGGAGCAACGTAAGCAACAGCATCGGCAAAGACGGCCATGCGGTTGCTCGCCATATTCTCGACACCAATGGTTTGACTAATGTTCAGCTGGAAGTTTCACAGGGCCTGCTGACAGACCACTATATACCGAGTAAAAAACTAATTCGGCTGTCTACCGAAATAAACGACAAGCCCAGTGTTGCATCCATTGCAGTAGCCGCCCATGAATGTGGCCACGCGTTGCAGGACATGGAAGGTTATCGTTTTTTGAAACTAAAAGCTCTCCTCATGCCAGCGGCAGCTATTGGCAACCAACTCGGACTGGTGCTGGCACTGGGTGGTGGTTTTTTCAGCAATCCAACACTGATGAACGCCGGCCTTGCGATGATGCTGCTCGGCATGTTGATGCCATTGCTGACACTGCCAATAGAATTTGATGCCAGTAAACGCGCACTGCAGGAACTTGACCGACTCGGTATGGTTAACCCGGAGGAATACCAGGGGGCCAAATCCATGCTGACAGCGGCCGCTTTCACCTATGTGGCTGGTGCCGCATCGTCGATGGCGATTGTTGCACTGTTGATGTTTCGGTTTTTGCGCCGCTGACACACAGCCGCCACACGAGGAAGCAACAAAAGCCGGATCACATTAAACGGTGCACGTGTCGTCAGTTCACCAAAGTTTGCACAATATGTGCGTAGTGAACAGCAGCGAACGCAACGACGATCGCACCAGGCAGTAGATGGGGGTGCACGGATAGACACGGATACAACAGGGTGTATCTTGGTAATAATTTAGAGGGGCTCGGAAACGAGCCCCTTTTTTGTTTGCATGGCGTGCACAAGCGGCAGATCCCGCAACAGGGTTGAGGTCCCACAGATACCTCGAGATGCCTGCGAAAACAGCAAAACTCTACCTCGTTCACAATAGCGGAACCTGTGCACCACGCTATTGTCATACAGTCAAACCATGCAGAAACGAGCTGTACTGCGGTAAGCTCACGCTACTGTCTTCAACAATACTCGGACTTACCGGGCATAAGGATACTCACTGTGAATATCACCAAAACGGCGATAGCCGTACTTGTTGCAGTACCTTTGGTTCTGGCGGTTGCCATCAAGGCACCTTTTGCCGCCAAACCCAGTGCATCCACAAGCAGTCAAGCAACTGCTGACACCGCTGATAACAAGGACCGAGCGGCGAGTGTCGCGATCTTCGCAGGCGGCTGTTTCTGGTGTGTCGAGTCCGACTTTGATCATGTACCGGGTGTGCTGTCGACAATCTCAGGTTACACCGGCGGTCTTACTGACAACCCAACCTATAAAACCCATTCAAAAGACAAGCATCGCGAAGCGGTGGAAATTACTTTTGACCCAACGGTGACAAGCTACGAAAAACTGCTGGACGTGTTCTGGCGCAGTGTTAACCCAACCGATGCCGGCGGTCAGTTTTGCGATCGCGGCCATAGCTACAGCACCGCAATTTACACACTGGATCAAAATCAGTTTGATCTCGCCACCGCGTCAAAACAGACGCTCAATGACAATAAGGTGCTAGATCTGCCGGTTGTTACAGAGATAACCGAAGCCGCGCCATTCTACCCGGCTGAGGAGTATCATCAGGACTACTATCAAAAGAACCCAATACGCTACAAGCTGTATCGCAAGGGCTGCGGCAGAGATAAGATCGTCGAAAAAGTCTGGGGGGACCAGGCCCATGCGGGAATTACTCCGCACTAATCGCTGATCAAACCTGCCAGTAAAAAATAGCGGCCGGTAACTGTCGATGTTACCGGTCGATCAGCGCCAGTGTGGCGCGGTCTTCCACTCCTTCAAAAAACACCGCCAGTGCCTCGCTAAACTCACCCTCAGGTTCGTCCGCCAGCGCGAACAGCGTCATTGACGAATGAAATTTCTGCGCATCGACTTCACCAAATATTTGCAGCGGTGTTTTGTCGGTGTGTTTACATGCCAGCATGGTGCAGTCAAACAAGCGATCACCCAGCACCTCATGGTTCAGATAGGCGCGTGCCTCCTCGAGTGAGCCAATTGCATAGCGCTGTGATTGCTCGCTATTGCCCAGGCCTCGATACTGCGGAAACACAAACCACATCCAGTGGCTGGTTTTACAGCCAAACAGCAACTCCTGCACTACCCGCTCGTAAACCGGAAACTGCGCGGCAACAAATCGCTCGAGGTTAAACGGATCCATAAAAAACTACAGAATCTGGCTCAGAAACTCACGCGTCCGCGGATCAGAGGCCTCAGTGAAAAAGGTAGCCGGTGGTCCGTGCTCGACGATAACCCCTCGATCAGTGAAGTAAATATGATCGGCGATCTCTCGCGCAAAGCCCATCTCATGGGTGACGAGGATACAAGTCATGCCAGACTCGGCCAGGTCTTTAATCGCCACCAGTACTTCCTTGACTGTTTCCGGATCGAGCGCTGCGGTGACTTCGTCAAACAGCATGACATCAGGGTTCATCGCCAGTGATCGTGCAATTGCCACACGCTGCTGCTGCCCGCCGGACAGTTCCCCCGGGTAGCTGTCTTCCTTGCCCTGCAGGTTGACGCGCGCCATCAGTTCTCGCGCTCGTCGTTCGACATCGGCGGGTTTTTGCTTTAACACCTTGATGGGCGCCATCATCACATTCTGCAACGCGGTCTTGTGTGGAAACAGATTGTATTGCTGGAAGACCATACCAACCTTTTTACGCAGTTCCAGCTTATCGAGCTTTGGATCGTGCACTTCAAGGCCTTCAACCGTAATTGACCCACCCTGTATATCGTTCAGCGCATTGATGCAGCGGATCAGGGTCGATTTGCCGGAACCGGACGGCCCGATAATGCAAATCACCTCGCCTTTCATCACGTCGAGCGATACACCTTTCAGGACTTCCAGATCGCCAAAGGATTTATGCACATCGACAATAGACACGATGGGCTTGGACTCATCCCACTGTTCAGTATTCATAAGGTTTCCCGGATGCTACAGCTTGACGGCATAGCGGCGTTCGAGCGCGATAGTGGCGCGCGCAATTGGATAGCAATAGGCAAAGAATATCAGCAGCGCAAAGCCGTAAAACGGCACCAGCAACTCCGGACGATTATTCTCCGCCTCAATAGCCTGACGGCTCAAGGTGATCAGCTCTTCTACACCAAGCAGCGAACACAGCGGCGTGGCCATGGTGAGTATCGCGTACCAGTTCATCCACGGCGGGATCATGCGTTTAAAGCACTGCGGTAAAATTATCTGCCACAGTGTCTGCTGCCGCGAATACGCGAGCGACTCTGCAGCCTCCCACTGTCCACTCGGCACCGAATTGATTGCGCCGCGCACAACCTCGGATATGTTGGCCATGATAGGCAGACACAGCCCGAACACGGCTTTCATCCAGTCAGGTATGCGGATGATTTTGTCGCCTATTTCAACCTCGAACGGCAGTGCCAGCAACACAATAAACAACAACACCAGCCATGGCGAATTGCGAAACGCCTGCGTCATAAACTTGGCCGGATAGCGTATCAGCCGCAGCGGTGAGATCTGCATCAGACCAAGCACCACACCGGTGACAGTGCCAATCAACATCGCAAAGAAAGAGATGATGATATTAAACAAAAACCCATCCATCACAATGAACGGTATCCACTTGAACAGCGCCGCAAAGGCCTGACTCATGGTGTAATTGCTGGCCGCCAGCGCGAAGCCCGGCCACAAAACAATCAGTAGTGGCAGCACAATCCAGAACCAGCCCGGAAGCCCGGCCAGCCAGCGCGAAAACATCAGATTATCAGGCGCGTGCGGTGCGCTGACACGATAGGGCTTGAGCACCGGAAGATCGGTAGCACCCCCGGTGTTGACACCAGGGATGCTCCGGGTGCTCTGGCGGCGAGCCGACTTTGTGGATGAGCGTTTTATCATGCGCTGAATGCTCATCTAGTGTCCGTAGCCCGGTATCTGCATAGCACGCTCCCAACGACTCATGCCCAAAACCAGAATACCGACCAACACAATAAACGACACAAACAACAACAGCATGGTTGGATACAGCGCGCTTGGGTAATCGTTCCAGATACTGACGCACTGGTACAGTAATTCAGGTACTGCGATACCAATGGCCTGAGTCGTGGTTTTTACGAGGTTAACCAGATTGTTGTTGAGCGCAGGCAGCGATACACGAAACGCCAGTGGCAGAACGACCTCGACATAGGTTTGCAGACGCGAAAAGCCCAGCGCACTGGCCGCTTCCTGAGTGGACTCAGGCACCGCTTCAATCCCCGCGCGAAAGATCTCAACGTTAAACGCACCGGCAAAAAAAGACAGGGAAATAATTGCCCAGCCAACGTTGGAGATAATCGGTACTTCAGTCCAGCCGTCCGGCCCGGTGACTGCCGGTGTAAACTGGCCAAGTGCAAAGTAAAAGAACAACAACTGCACGAACGGTGGCGTATTGCGAAAGAACTGAATATACCCCTGCACGCAGCGACGCACCCACACGGACGGCGAGTTCTGCATCCACGCGCCTACAACACCAATAATCACCGACAAAATCACACAGGCAAAGGACAGCCACAGTGTGTATTGCAGGCCCTTAACGATGCGTGCCCACTGACGTGGATCGTAAAAGAAAATGAAGTTCCAGCGCGGATAGGCATCCGCCAGGTCGATAAAATACTGTGAGAATGCCTCTAGCATATCAGCTCAGATGATTGCTTCCCGACGGCAGCCCGAACGCATACAGATAGAATTGCGATAGCGCGGGCTGCGACACTGGATGGAACCGGAAGCCAGAACGGCCCCCGGTGTCTGCTGTAACTGTGGTTGCAACTCAACGCACAGCGGGTATTACTTATCTACTCGGCCAGCCAGTCGCTGTATGCCGCATTCTTGTCAACCAGATACTGAGTTGGCTGGATGCCCCACTTCTCTTCGAGTTCGATAAACTTGCCATTCTGGTGCATGTTGAATGTGAGCCCGGACATGAAGTGACCGAACACACAGTCTTTTTCTGCCAGAGGCACGGCAAGTCCCCACGGGTTGTCGTCTTCAGAGGCGAGCGGCATTTCGAAGTCGTCGAACTCACCGGAAGCCAGATCAGATCCGATAGACGAGTCATCGTAAACCCATGCGACGCACTTCTTGTCGCGCAATGCCTGCTTGGCTTCCGCGTTGCCGGTAAACGCCACAACTTCAACACCGTAGCGCTCGGTGACTACCTGATTATAAAACGCACCCTGCTTGCCGCAGACCGGCTTGCCACGCAGGTCTTCCCAGTTTTTGAAACCCAGCGCTTTCGGCGCCATAATGTTGGTACCGGACGTATAGTAGTTTGGCTGTGTGATACCGACGATCTCGCGACGGTCAGCGCGGTCAGACATGGTGGCGATCATCAGATCGATCTTGCCCTGTTCAAGGAACTGCATACGGTTAGAAGACTGCACGGCAACTGTTTCGAGTTCGACGCCCATGGCATTGGCCACTTCCTGGGCAAAGTCTATTTCCATACCGACGATGGCGCCGCTGCTGTCACGGAAGCCCCACGGCTTGTAATCGGCCTTGACGCCAACGACAATCTTGCCGCGCGACATGACCTTGTTCCAGGTGTCGTTTGTACACTCAACTGCATAACCCGCGGTGGCGGTAAACAGACTGGCAGCCAGGGTGGTGGTAACAGCGATTAATCCGGGGCGCATAAAGATTCCTCTACTTTTTAAAACGGTTGGATACTGGTGGGAACAGCACTCGTGCCAGGTGGCATCGCAGTCCCCTAAGTGCGTTTAGGCTTGCATCGGCAATATACCACACGGCAGCTATCGTGGCCGACTTCTGTACCCTCGAAACCGTTGCAAACCGATCGCAAGGTATCAGCTAAAGAAGACATTGCTGGAAACGCAAGAGGCGCAATCTCTTGTGGAGGGCTCTGGTCCCGCTGAAACATGACGACGGCGGTTACTAACCGGCACCCCAGCGCGGCAACGCCTGCACGTTCTCGGCGGCAGGTCCTGATTCATCCACCGACGACAGTGCGCGCTGCATGAGACCGGTTGCGCCCTGCTGCCGAGCCACATCAATAGCGGCCTGATAGTGATCTGACGCATCTTCGCCGCAGGCGGACAGACGTTGGGCATCGCCACACAGCCTTTGCAACTCACTGTCCCAGAAAGTGTTGCGAGTCACCCGGTTGCGACGCAATACCCTGCGTGCAACGGCATACGCATCGGTGCTGTTGCCAGACAACAGCTTTACCACAGCAAGGTTGGCAAACCAGTAAGTATCAAACATGCGGGTGCCACTGTTGTGTTGTCCCTCCGTGAGCGTTTGCACCGTGGCTGCCTGAGCCTTAACTTCGGCAGCGTCCCTGGCGAGGTGCGCTCGGGCAAACGCCAGGTACAGGTTTGCTGCCCCCAGATAGTAGCTAAAGCGATAGTGCTCAGACAGCTGTCGCAACTGCTCGGCGTAGGTTGTGACACGCTCAAAGTCGCGATCAAACTCGTAAAACAGACACACGTGAAACAGCGTAATGGCCTGGTGAAACGGCTGCCCACTGCGTGCCGATAGCTCCAGCGCCTGCTCGCAGCGCTGCGCACCGGTTTGTCGCTGGCCGAGTAACCACAGACATTGTGCCGAACGAAAAAACGCACCAATGCGATGGCTGGAGTTGAACCAGTTGTAACTCGCGACACCTGTCGCGCGCCTGGTATCGTGGAGAAGCTCATCGTACAACGCTAATGCGTCGCGCGGTTGACCGGTATGCAACAACAACGCAGCACGGGATGAGACGATACTCTGTTGCAGAAACGGATCTGACAAACGCGATTTTATACCATAGGCCTCGCGGCCAATCGCTACGCATTCATGCCAGCGGCCATTGTCGCGTAAAAACGTGTCGTAGGTGTTAGTCGCACGCCCCTGCAGCACAACATCGTCAATCGATTGCGCCAGTTGATAAGCTTCGCGCCACGCCTCACCGATGGCGCTGGAGCCCCAGCCGGTATCGCGGCTCCAGGCCAGGCCAAGGTCGAGCAGCAATTCAACCCGTGTCCTGTCGCTGGCACCACTGGCAGGTAATTTTTCCAGGCACTGAATAGCGCGCTGTAACTCGCGTGCTTCTGCATCACTGGCACAACGCTGACGATAGTGTTCTGCAGCTCGCCGAAAACACAGCGCCGCCTGCTCGTGATTGCCGGCGTGCTGATGATGCCTCGCCAGAGGTCCGTAACACGCCGCTTTACCGCGGGCAACCTGCGTTTGATAGTACTCGGCAATTTCACGATGTCTGCGCACCACGCACAATGGCGATAGCTGCTCGTAAATACACTCGCGAACCAGGTCATGCAGCGCGTATGTGCCTGTATCAATGGAATCGATGAAGGCCAGTTGCCACAATGCTTCCAGTGCCGCAAATACCTGTTGTTCACTGAGTTTTAATATCTTCGCCAGTAGTGGCGCGGAAAAACTGCTGCCGAGCACCACACAGGTATGCAACAGATCTTCATGTTCACCACCCAGTTGCTGCAGCCGCAATGCGATAAAGTGCCTTATACCCAGATCAAGCTGTACACGCTGCGGCGAATGTTCGATGGCGCAACGCGCTATTTCGCAAAGGTGTAGTGGTAATCCTCGCGCAACCCGAACCGCACCGTCTATAAGACACAGTGAATCATTATCTTCAAATCGGGCGGACAATAAATTGCGTAGCAAGCGCTCGCTGTCTGCAGCAGGCAAAGGCCGCAACCCGAGTTCACAACATTGATAGCAGGCCCGGTAGTGCTGGATGAACTGTCCACTGGCACTGGCGACAGACTGATCCGGCATTCGGCTCGCACACAGCACGGCATGGGATGGCGCATTTTCCCGACACTGCAAAAACTCAAGCCAGGCCAGTGATTCTTTATCACACCATTGCAGATTATCGATAACAAACAACACCGGTAGTACTGACCCCTGAAAAGCTGCCAGCACGGCTTCATATAATTGCAGGCGATTGTATGATTCGAGCCCACTGCTATTATCCACCGGCACACAGTCAGAAAACTCAGGCAGTATTTTGCCGATCGTTTGTTGCTGTTGCTCACTGAGCAGTCTAATGCCATCAAGTATCGAAGGGGTTCGCAACCAGTTGGCAAGTGTGGCATACGCGAGGTCGGTTCCAAACTCAAAACACAGGCTGCTGCATACCTGCCACTGAGTTGTTACGTCTTGTCGGCTGCGCAGCGTGTTGATGAGTTCTGACTTGCCAATACCTGCTTCACCATAAACTAAAAATAGTCCGGCCCCCTGCCCGTCCACCTGCTCAAGCCATCGCAACATCTCGTTGAGTTCCGCATTTCGGCCTATTAATCCAACACTGCGATTGCGAGCGGATCCGATCACCTCTTCCGACAGTACCGTCGCCCCTGCTACCTGAGGGTCTGACATTATTGTTGTTTGAGTATCGTTGTGGCGTGATGACGATCTGCATGACAGCGATGCACTGTTGTTCTGTGCATTGTTTTGCGCGTTGTCTTTGCTGAAAGACTCGGGCGGCACTCGGGCGCAATCAGG
>CAYMFQ010000021.1:0-13467 GCA_964389335.1 uncultured Granulosicoccaceae bacterium | reverse complement strand
CTCGTATCCGCGGCGAGCGCGCGTAATCAATACCTCTTTCGTGGATACGCCCAGCGCACGACGAATCTCACGAATACACTGTACCAGCGAATCATCGGTTACAACGGTGTCCGGCCAGACTTCACGGATTATCTGATCCTTACTGACCAGTCGCGTTTCGCTACGGGCCAGCACCAAGAGTACCTGAAACGTCTTGTTGCGAAGCTTTTTGGCATTGCCATCACGGTCAATCAGCAATGCATTTGCTTCATCTATAAAGTAACCATTATACGTCTCTGTGCAGGCTTTCATAACCGCAAGTCATCAATCGCTCATGTTGAGCTTATTCAGGATCATGTCAGCACCCTACGAATATTTCGCACAGAGCACAATCACCCACATGGATTAGCCAATACAGATGATAGAGTTGCCATTTCCCCGCAACGAACCCTCCTCATAAATTAATCACAATCTCCGCATAACCGGTGCATGTCTCCTGACCGCATTGGGGCAATACTTTTGCTCGCAGCGACGCCATCACGGCGACTGGCTGCACACAATCCAACATCAGGAGAAAACCATGTCTGTAAATAAAGTCAATTAATGCCCGTACGCCTGCTGCCGCCGGTATCACACGTGTTGCAACGCGCGCATACAGCGTCGCCAGCTATCTGATCGGTTGCTCAGCCCTGCTCTATCTAATTCTCTTCATCGCGGATCGATGGGTGCCTGTGACGATTGTCAGCGCCTCGCCGGTTTCACCGGAACTCACCGGGATATCTGCTCTGTTGTGGAATCTCGCGCTGGTAGCTATATGGGGCGCACAACACACCATCATGGCACGCCCGGCATTCAAGCGCATATGGACACGCGTAGTACCGGCCGCCATAGAACGCAGCACCTATCTACTCGGCGTGACACTGGCCACAGCACTATTGGTGATGTTCTGGGTGCCCATGCCACAACTTATCTGGCAGCTGTCCGGAACCTTCCTCGGCTACTTGCTGGTGGGTCTGTATATCTTTGGCTGGTCTGTGGTGTTGTTTGCCAGTTTCCTGATAAACCATTTTGCGTTGTTTGGTCTGAGCCAGGCGTGGAACAGCATTCGCAATACGGAACCGAAGAGCGACACATTCGTTACACCGCTGCTGTATAAACTGGTACGCCATCCTATGATGACGGGTGTGCTGATCGCACTGTGGGCAGCCGATGATATGACCGCCGGGAGACTGCTGTTTAACCTGGCCATGACAACGTACATCGTTATCGGTTTGTACTATGAAGAGCGCACACTGGTGGCAGAACTCGGTGATGAGTATGTCGCTTACCAGCGAACCACCCCCAAGCTGCTGCCACGCATGGCACCTGTACATTCAAAATCGAACCAGAGCCGGTCTGCTCAGGAACAGCAAGGGGCATAACATGAATCTGAACCAAATAAAAAATACTGAGCACCCTATCGAGCAATCCGTGCAATCTGCGGGCGGCTGTAGTTGCAGTGCAGTCCGTTACCAACTACGGGCACCACCCCTGATCGTGCATTGCTGTCACTGCAGCTATTGTCAGCGTGAAACCGGCTCCGCATTTGTTATTAACGCGTTGATCGAAAGCAACGCGTTACGATTGCTTCGGGGTACTCCACAGTGTATTGACACCCCCTCGCATAGCGGACTTGGGCAAAAGGTGTGGCGCTGCCCTGACTGCCACGTGGCATTGTACAGCCACTACAAGGGGTTTAAGTCGGCGGTTAGTTTTGTGCGCGTCGGCACGCTCGATAAGCCAGCCGCCTGCAGACCCGATATACACATTTACACATCAACACGTGTGCCCTGGGTATCTCTACCAGTGGCAGCGAAAGCAGTTCCCGAGTATTACTCCATGCAGGATGTATGGTCTGAAGATAGCATCCAACGCCACCAACAACTGACCGCACAGCTGGCAAAGCACACCGGTGTTGCTCAGTGATCCGCAATAATCTGTTGCAGCCAGTTGAGAACGTCGGCTGCAACAGCCTCAAGCGATTGCTCCTGCAAGGGACTGCGGTCGGCCAACCCGGCCACTTCCGCCAACCTTCGGTAACACACAGCCATAATGAAACTCTGCGTTGGTCTGTCGGCTTCACGTACCGCTCGCAGCCAGGCCGATGCAGTGGCGGTCTCGCCTTTGCGCCAGGCCAGCATTGCAGCCGGTATCAGTAGATCCGGCAGCACTACAATGCCAGCGCGAGTTAACCTCGCTTCAAGATCACAGCACAGCTGTGCGGCGTGTGCGAACTGACCTGCGGAAGCACGTACAGTGGCATGCAACAATACACTCGACCACATGGCAAAGTCAGGGCGGGTGTCGCTATAGTTTACAACCTCGAGCGCACTGTCGGCGTCACTGGCAGATCTTATTGCCGCCAGTAGACACGCAGCGCTGTGCAAAGGATAACTACCCGTTTCCCAATCGTTTTGAAATAATTCATCGACAGTCAGTAATGCCTGATCGTAGTCCCGACGCATGGCCAGATGCCACCCCAGGTAACTGCGCGCCAGTGACAGGCTGGCTTTATCCGCCTGTGCTGCAATGTCAATGGCACGCGTCACCAGTGCAATTGCTTCGTCAATATCCTCAAGCGCAACACTCCACGACTTCAGCACAATCGCAATACTTTGCAGGTCCGCATCATCTGTTTGTAGTGCCGTCGTTACTGCTGCGCAACCATGTGCCTGCAATTGCTGCGGCAGGCGTGCTGCCATCGCACACAGCGCGGCAGTAACATGGAGTCGGGCTGCAGTATCGGTGGAGAGCGCCCCGTTCAACAATGTATCAATAGTGCGCAGCTTTGCAGCCGCTCTGGTACCGTGATCACGATGTATTGCAAACGCCTGGCCGGCTATGATATTGGCAGCGTCCTCAGTACGCCCACATGCAATCAAGTGTTTTTCGGCTACGCTTAAATCCGCATGGTGCATCACGCACCAGTCTGCCAGCACCCCGTTGGTAACCTGTGTAGCGATCGAACGTCCAACTCTGCGCAAACACCAGAATGCATGTCGGTCAGCTAACTGCCTGAGTTGATCGTCCGTGCATTGTTCACCGGCAAAAAGTCGCACCGTCTCCAGCAGGCGCCAACGGCTCGATTCCCGTGTGGCCAGCGAACGATTAACCAGACCACGAAACAAACGTGAGGCAGTCTGCGGGAAAACATCGACCACCAGATCCTCCACATCATCAATGGTGAAAGGCTCAGGGAATACCGTCAGCTGACACAAGAGTGTCTGTTCATCGGCGTCAAGCAATGCCCACGTATCTGCCAGCACCGCTTGTAGACTGCGCTGCCGATGATTGCCACCACGGCCCTCACGACTCAGCAACTCAAAGCGCCGATCAAGCCTGCCACACAATTCGTCAAGACTCAGATGAGCCAGTTGTGCAGCCGCCAGTTCAATCGATAACGGCAGCCCGTCGAGGTGCGCGCATAACGATTGCACCTGCTGCTCAGAATGAACCACCGCACCTATACGCGCAGCCGATGCGATTAACAACTCGACCGCAGGCGCAGTGCCACTGTCGCTAACTACCTGTAGCGGCCCAATATTGACACGATATTCGTCGACCAGATCCAGTGGTTCACGGCTGGTTAACAGGACCACCAAATGTGTACTGATTGCCAGCAGATGATCAGTTACTTCGGCCACGGCATCGACCACATGTTCACAGTTGTCGAGCACCAGTAAAACAGATCTGTCGGACAACAGCCCGGTAAGCTGTTCGACCGGCCTGGCCCCGGTAATAGAAAGATCCATCACTTCGGCAATACTCTGAATGACGGTGTCGCGACCATGTACCGGCACCAGATCAACAAAGAATACGCCGTGCTGGAACAGCGCCTGCGCCTGTCTGGCCGCAGTAATGGCGAGCCGTGTTTTACCAGTGCCGCCAATACCCAACAGCGTAACCAGTCGACTACTGCCAAGCAGCGCAGAGATATTCTCTACCTCTGCCGTGCGACCGATTAGTTCTGATCTGTCAACCGGTAACACCACGGGAGCGGCGGCTGTCGGCAACTGCGCCGAAGTCGAAGCGACGGCTGACGCTTCATCGGCAACAAGCCGGTAACCCGTGCCATGAACAGTTTTGATAAAACGCTGCTGCCTGCCATTGTCTCCAACAGCGGCGCGAGCGGCTTTTACACAAGAAGCGATAGCCGCATCGGAAACTATGCGCCCGCGCCACACAGTTTCGATTAACTCGTCCTTGCGTACCACCCGATCACGGTTGTTCGCAAGCATAACCAGCAGATCAAAGACGCGATTCTCCACGTCGATACTATCCGTGTCCGACCGCAGCTGTCGGCGTTCCGCATCAAGTGTGAACGGACCAATCTGCCAGTGTGTATTTTCCGTGTCTCCGTAAGACATATCGTGTTTCCAGAGGCTCCCTGCCGTACCACTCTAACATACTGCAATGGCTATCGAAGGCACCTTCCCGCCGTGCTGGTCATAGCCATGTGTGCAAACAAACAGGCCACGTTATGGTTATCAGATAGGTTGCGGTATTAACATTGTCGATCAGTAGCCTGGTATCCGCTGCCGGTTGGGACAAGCGCTACCAGCTGCCAGTGGCACCAGAAGCCACTTTCCTGTCGGGTGGTGCTATAAACTGATCCCACCTAAGCTCGCCCCGCCGCAAACAAACAATACCTGCCCGGTAACGAATGCACTGTGTTCACCGAGAAAAAACATCGCAGCGTTTGCTACGTCGTCAACGGTGCCTATCCTGCCGACCGGTATGCCGCTGGCTATCTTGTCCTGTAGCTCGCCGTCTTTCGGAACGATACCCCAGAAGTTGTCTGTCAGCACCGGACCCGGTGCGACGACATTGACTGTCACGCCACTGGGTGCAAGTTCCAGCGCCCAGGTGCGAGCCATGCCGTGTATGCCGGCTTTGGTAGCACTGTACGCAGTGCGGGTTGGAACACCCATCGCCGCACGAGAGCTTATAAAAAGGATGCGACCATAGCCCGCTGACTGCATTTGCGGTAGCACTGCCTGTGTCAGCGCCATGGGTGCCGCCAGGTGCAGTTGCGATAACGTCAGCACGTCCTGTGGATTTGCGTCAGGTAACAGGTTGGGCAATATGAGGCCGGCGTTGTGCACCAGTTGGTCAATGCTGTGGTTAGAAGCAATCTCGGCGGCAATGGCTGCCGCGGCATCGGCGTCGGTCAGATCGCAGACATAGCCACTCAGGTTTGCGTGCTCCGCCTCCGGCAACTCAAGACCAAGTGACACAACCTTTTGTCCCTGAGCAAGCAGTTGTGCGGCGATGGCAGCACCAATACCGGAGTTGCCGCCGGTGATTAACGTGGTATGGGTCATGATTATTCTTCCACCAGCGCCACGACTCGCAGCGGACTGCCCGAGCCACCTTCAATTTTTAACGGAAACGCCGCGATGATTGCACCAAACGTTGGCAGTTTGTCGAGGTTGTTCAAACACTGTAAACCGTAGCGACCGTTGCCATGCAGGATAGAGTGCGCCGGCAGTGGCGGGGTAAAGTGAAACGCAAGACCGGCATCAGTGCCAACGGTCTCTACCGCCAGGCCAACACAATCACGATCATGCACCAGAAACTCCATTGCACCGGCATCCGGGCCTGGCGAATGTGCACCGTCTTCTTTCAGGTTCAGGTAGCTCGGTGTTCCAACACGCTTGTACCAGTCAGTGCGCAGTGCAATCCAGTGGCGTGGCGGAATTTGTCCGTGCTTTTGCTCCCACGCCAACAGATACTCTTTCGTCACAATATAGTCTTCGTCGGCGGCTGACTCGGCAGAGATATCAATGACAACGGTCGGTGCGATCAGTTGCTGTGTCGGTATTGCATCCACAGTGTTTGAAGGCAGGTCTTTACCCGTCACCCAGTGGGCAGGCGCATCAAAGTGGGTACCGGTATGCTCGTTCATGGAGATATTGTTCCAGTACCAGCCCGGACCGTTTTCATCATAGCGCGATACCTGCTCCATCCGAAACGGCGCGCACTGTCCGAACTCCGGTGGCAATACAATTACCGGGAAGTCGGCACTTAACGTGTTGGTCAGATCAATGACCTTAACCTGCTCCGACGCGAGGGCCGTTGCCAGTTGCGTTAACACACTCACTGATTTTCCTCACGCATGGTTAACAACGGGTCGGCCTGAAAGCGCGCCAGTACATCTTTGGCGACGTCGCCGGCGCACACGGTTTCAAGTCCGTTAATGAGTGCATCGGAAACAGCACGCGCCACCTGCACCGGTGCGACTTTGGGCGGCTGTACTGTCTGATGCCACTCGTCGTCCAGCGGTCCGGTCAGCACGGACATCACGCGAATACCGGTGCGCTGCATTTCACCACGCAGACCGGCCAGCAGACTCAACCTCGCGGCTGCAGTGGCAGCCATACCGGCATAGCCCGTCCGACCGGTTAGCCCGTACACAGAGGATACATCGACAAACGCAGCAGCGGCGTTGACACCGTCATCGGAGCGACCGCTCATCGCTGGTGCAAACGCCTGTACCAGACGCATTAAACCCGACACATTAACGTCCATCGCCGTTTGCAGATCAGTCAGCTTGCCACCAAATGCGGCACCGCCCTCTCGCACCATACCTGCTGTATTAATAACGATATCCACTCGCCCGCCAAGTTGTTTGGCGAGTTCATTAACAGACCGGGTGTCAGTAACATCCAGACGCACCCAGTCGACCGTACCGGACTCGGCACTGAGACCGGTATCGTCACCAGGGAAGCGCATGGTCGGGTCGGCATTGCCAAGAAACACAGTGCGCGCTTCTGCCTTTAACATGGCCTCGGCGACAGCGCGGCCCACCGCGTTGCGGCCATCGGTCACCAGCACGCGACGGTGTTTCGGGTTGGCGGTAAATACACGCAGTTGACTGTCGTCTGCCATGTGATCGGTATCCTGTAGCGGAAGTGCGAAAAGCGCCGGGTTGCCACCGCGGTCGAGCATCAGTTGCAGGCGCACACGATCCCCCTGCGCCACATCGCCATGCAGATGTACGATGGCAACCGGACCGGCGTCGAGCCTGGCAGTGCCGATGCGCCATGGTAAATGTTCCTTGAAGAACAGATCGGTCGATGTGCGTATGGTGGTCTCTGCAACAATGACGGCGCCATCAGGCACTGTATGGAAATTCAGTTCTGCCCAGCAGCCCGGACATCGGTCTCGGGGCGGCCAGGTGCTGTTGTCACAGGTGGCACAGTACTGCAGCGCAAACTCGCCGAGCCCGGCTCGCACCGCCAAAGCTTTGGCCGCTCGGCTGCGCAGGTTGGGCGGCACATGCCCTGCTCGCGTGCGCTTGAGAGGATCCTTGCGCTTCGGTGGCAGCAACGGTGCCGTCATGCCGGCTCCTGGTTGTTCTGGCTTGGCTGTATGTGTGCCTGCTCGAGAACAGCAGCACCACAGCAAATGCCGCGGTCGTAATTCACCAGTCCAAAGCCTGAAATCAGCGCGCGACTGGCATCAGGGATTTGCTGTCCCAGCGGTTCGTGCAATATTTGTCGCAGGCCTTCTGTGCAGTTCTGGAAGCCGCCGGCGGCACCGGCCTGACCCGCTGACAACTGCCCGCCATTGGTGTTGAGTGGCACACTGCCATCGATGGTAAATTCGTTGGCGGCAATAAACTCCGGTAGTTCCGTTTTGTCGCAAAAACCCAGGTCGGCCAGTTGCATGGCGACAATCACCGGGTAGTCGTCATACACCTGCACCGTGTGCATATCTGCTGGAGTCAGTTTGGCGTCCGACCATAGTGTGTCGATGTCCATTGCCCAGCCACCGCGCGTTTGCACCGGATCGTCCGGGAATGCATTGTGGCGTTCGATGGTGGCGCTGATAGTCGCGTAAGACAGGTTCAATTCCTCAGCTTTCTCTGGCGTGGTCACAACAAAAGCCTCGGCACCGGCGCACGGCATAACGCAGTCGAACAAATGCACCGGATCAGAAATGACACGTGCATTCATGTACTGGTCTATCGTCAGCGGTTTTTTCATCAGCGCATACGGATTGGACAGCGCGTTGCTGCGTTGCGCAACGCAAAGCTTGGCGAAGTCCTCGCGCCGCACGCCGAACTCGCGCATGAAGTTATCCGTTATTAATGCAAACGTACCGTTTGGCCCGCCAAACCCGTATGGATAAGTAGCGTCCTGAGAAAAACGGGAAAAGACATTTAGCCCCTGCCGAAAGCTGTCAATCTGATTGGTATCGGCTGCTACACAAACGACGAGCTCTGCGTCGCCTGCCTGTACCGCCCGCGCTGCGCGCCTGATTGCCATCACGCCACTGGCGCCGCCGGTCGGGATATGGTCAATCCAGCGCGGTGACAGACCCAGATGCTGTGTCATGCCAACCACCGTATCGGGTCCGCAGGTAAAACTGGAAAAGCAAAAACCATCGACGGCACTCGGTCTGATGCCGGTCGCACTCGCAACACCCGCCAGCGCGGCACCTGCCCACCAGTGAGCCGACTCCGGCGAAAACCGCGTGTACGGCACCGTGACCGGTGCGCACAATACGGCACCGTCATAGGGCTGCTGTGATCGCTTCTTTAAACCGTTCATATCACGGGATTACTGGCACACGGGTTTTGCGGTTGGTTCTGTGTTAGTGGTGAATAAGAAACTCACCCGACAGAGCGCTTTTTGAGATGCCGTGTATCGATAAAGCCGCCCTCGGCAAGTGTTCTTTGCAGCAGAGGTTTGAGTTCACCGCGCTTTATTTTTTGTGTGGCAGTCACTGGCAGTTCGTCGATAAAGGCAATCAGGCCCGGTGCCTTATAGTATGCCATTTGCGCAAGCGCCCAGTGCACGATTTCGACAGCTTCACGCTCTGCATCCGCCGCACTGACTGAACAACCGGCATTGCCGTCCGCACCGTCAGGCACAATAAAAACCGCCACTTCATCACCACGCAGTTCATCCGGTGCCGCTACTGCCGCGCACTGCGCAATGCCCGGGTGCCGATTCAATACGGTTTCCACATCAACCGCCGCGATGTTTTCCCCGGAACGTCGAATGACGTTTTTTTTGCGATCAATAAAGTAGAGAGAACCGTCAGCGCCCTGCCTGACGACATCGCCGGTATGCAGCCAGCCATCACTCCACAATTCATCGGTGGCCTCGGCATCTTTGTAGTAACCGCTAAAAAAACCATAGCGCGGGTTCGAACCTGCTCTGCGCACCAGCAGTTCCCCCTGAGTGCCCGAAGCCACATCTGCACCGGTGTCGTCAACGACCCGCACCTCAACGTTATTACACGGCCGGCCAAAACACGACGTACCAACATGACGCGGCTCTTCGTGCGCACTGACCACACCGCCACTACCGGTTTCCGTACAGGCCCATGCCTCGATCAGCGGAAAGCCGAAACGCTCCTCAAACGCCGCGTGCAGCTTTTTATCCACACCGGCGCCGAAGCCAAAGCGCACATTGTGTGAGCGGTCAGTTGCAGCGGCCGCAGCCTGCATCAGAATCGACGGCATCACGCCGAGATAATGCACCACCGTTGCGCGGCTGTCGCGTACCGACTGCCACCAACTGCGCGGGTGAAAGCGGTCGAGCAGGATCAGGCATCCGCCCACGGTTAGCATCGCCGTCACTGACACAGCCATGGCATTCATATGGAACAATGGCAGCGGTGTCAGCATGCGCTCAGTGTCTGTCTGTAAACTAATATGGCCACCGGTTTCGGCGTACCAGTCACCACTGTGTAAAAAATACTCGTTACTGAGCATGCAGCCTTTGGGATTGCCGGTGGTGCCTGAGGTATATAACAGAGCGCATTCTGTAGCGTTGCCGATGGAATCGATTGAAGCGCGTTCCTGTGTGACGCGTGGCACGGCATCCGCAGGTGTGATAACTGATACCTGGAGCGAACTCTCCTCCACCGCCTGTTCAACATCGGTCCGTCGCTCGGGTAGCACTATGGCGAGGCACATTTCCGAGTGCTGCAACAGGTAACGAATTTCTGTGGCGCGCAGATCCGGATTGATCGGCACCACCGAAACCCCGAGACTGTTCAGCGCCAGCCACAACTCAATAAACACCGGACGATTCTCAAGCAGCAGCCCCACTCGCAGCCCCGGCCCATAGCCGCTGTCTGCAAAGGCCTGCGCACGTTCCTGCACGCGCTGCAGCATCTCTGCGTAGGTGATGTCGCCAGCATCGATACCGTAAACTGCGGCGGTCTCTTCAAGCACATGTAAGAATGGCGCGTTGCCACTCAGGCGCTGTGCGGTCGCTTCGAAACGACGATAGACTGTATCGGTACTCATAGGCACAATGCTAACAACGGGGCCGGTAAAGGGGCCAGTTATGTTGGCCGCTTAATTTACCGCTAATCACGATTTCCTGCTAATCGCGATTTATATTAATCACGGGCACTTACAGAGAATATCCGGAGTCACGCGTGGCCGAACGATCATTTGCCGCCGAAGTTGAACACCTGAAGCTCGGCGACGGAGACGTATTTCGCGGTGAAGGCATACTGGCCATCACCAAAGCGCTGCTGCAATCGGGCGTGTCCTATGTCGGCGGCTATCAGGGCTCTCCCATTTCGCACCTGATGGATGTACTGGCGGACGCCAACGATATTCTCGACGATCTCGGTGTGGTGTTTCAAAGCTCTGCCAGCGAGGCCACAGCCGGTGCCATGTTATCGGCCTCGGTCATGTATCCACTGCGCGGTGCGGTAGCGTGGAAATCAACCGTTGGCACCAATGTCGCCGCTGATGCACTGGCCAACCTGTCGTCTGGCGGTGTAACCGGGGGCGCGATGGTGATCGTCGGCGAAGACTACGGCGAGGGGTCTTCCATTATGCAGGAGCGCACCCACGCCTTTGCCATGAAGTCGCAAATCTGGCTGCTCGACCCGCGACCGGAACAAACCTGCATAGTCAACTTAATAGAAAAAGGCTTCGAGCTCTCCGAGGCCACCAACACCCCGGTGATGCTGCAGGTACGTGTGCGCTCCTGCCACATGACCGGCGAGTTTGTCGCCAAAGACAACAAGCGCCCCGAGTTCACCCTGACCGATGCGCTGGACAACCCCAAGCGCAACCTCGACCGAATCGTACTGCCACCGGCTGCCTATCAGCAGGAAGTGGAAAAAATCAAAGTGCGTATGCCGGCGGCGGTTGAGTTTATTCAACAGCACAAGCTGAATGAATTTTTCGGCCCAACCGGTGCTGATAAAAACGGCAAGACCGGTTTAATTGTTCAGGGTGGCATGTATAACTCAACCATTCGGGCACTGCAGTTTCTTGGCCTGTCCGATGCCTACGGCAACACGCGAGTTCCCATCTACTGCATGAACGTGGCGTACCCGACCATCGCCGCCGAGGTTGAGGAATTCTGCGACGGACTGGACGCGGTGCTGGTGGTTGAAGAAGGTCAGCCGGAATATCTGGAACAGTCGATGTCGACCGTCATGGCGCGTGGCAAGCACAGCACTGCAGTGCACGGCAAAGATTATCTGCCAATGACCGGCGACTACACAGCACAGGTGTTAACCGACGGCATTGGTCGCTTTCTCGATGAGTTCGAACCAGCCCTGCGCGGCAATCGCGCGCCGGTGCCGGATGCAACCCCGATACTCGAATACCCGTTGGTGAAAGCGTTGCAGGGCGTGGTACCACCGCGTCCGCCCGGACTCTGCACCGGCTGCCCGGAGCGCCCTATTTTTACCGCCATGAAACTGGTGTTTGAAGAACTGGGAGATCACCACGTTTCGGCAGATATAGGCTGCCATCTGTTTTCTATTCTGCCGCCGTTTGAAATTGGCACCACCACCATGGGCTATGGCCTTGGTGCCGCATCTGCCGCAGCCTTTAACGTCAAAGGTGCAAAGCGTCCGATCTCGATCATGGGTGACGGTGGCTTCTGGCACAACGGTCTGACTTCCGGCATTGGTCATGCGGTGTTCAACAAACACGACGGCGTTATCATGATCGTTGATAACTACTATTCCTCGGCCACCGGCGGACAGGACATTCCATCGTCACGCGCTTTTAACAAGCGTCGCCGTACGGAAAACTCAATCGCCAAAGCAGTGCGAGGTGTTGGAGTCAGCTGGGTGCGTGAAATTGACCGCACCTATGATGTAAAGCGCATGCAGGCAACGCTTAAAGAAGCACTGACAACCCCCGAGGAAGGCCCCAAGGTAATCATCGCGTCGTCCGAGTGCATGCTAAATCAACAGCGTCGGGTTAAGCCACAAATCGCCAAAGCCATCAACGACGGTCAGCGTACTGTGAAGGAACGCTTCGGTATCGATGAAGACGTCTGCACCGGCGACCATGCGTGTATTCGCCTGTCCGGTTGTCCGTCCCTGTCGGTCAAGACCCTTGACGATCCTCTGCGCGATGATCCGGTCGCCGCCATTGACGAGACCTGCGTCGGTTGCGGCAACTGCGGTGAAGTGGCAGATGCTGCAGTACTGTGTCCATCATTCTACCGCGCCGATGTCATCCACAACCCGAATGGCTGGGATCGTTTCAAAGCGCGTGTACGGCAGCCGGTCATTAACTACTTACAGCAGCGCAGACAGCAGCGCGCTGTCTCCTTTGCATCGTCGGATTCGGTTTAACACGATGCAGGATGAAACAATTAAGCCTGCTGTTGTCCGTCAATTGCAACCGGCAGGAGCGGCAACCGAGCGTCCGGTTTCTATTGCGATCGTTGCCATGGGTGGCCAAGGTGGCGCTGTTCTTACTAACTGGATTGTTGCACTGGCAGAGTCGCAGGGCTGGATAGCACAGGCGACTTCCGTTCCCGGTGTCGCGCAGCGTACCGGTGCCACCATCTATTACATAGAAACAATGCAGAGCAACGACAGCGGCCAGCGACCGGTACTGGCGCAGATGCCAACGCCTGATGATGTCGACGTGGTGATCGCCGCGGAGTACATGGAGGCCGGTCGTTCTATTCTGCGTGGTCTGGTAACACCACAGCGCACGACCCTCATCGCATCCGACCATCGTGCGCTGGCGACCAGCGAAAAGATGGCGCCTGGCAACGGCATTGCCGACAGCAATGCTGTGTCAGAGGCAATTGGTGCTGTTGCGAAGCAGGAAATCGTGTTCGATATGAACGCAATGGCAGTGGCTAACGGCTCTGTTATTTCTTCTGCATTGTTTGGCAGTCTGGCAGCTTCTGATGTGCTGCCCTTTAAAGTTGATGCGTACCACGACGTGATTCGCAGCGGCGGCAAGGGTATAGAGGCAAGCATCAACACTTTCGACGCAGCTTACGAACGCACGCGCAACCCACCTGACGCTGCAGTGGCAACCGATCCCGAGGTTACCGCCGCGATACTACCGGATAAACTACAAGACTCTCGCGCACACGACCTTCTACAACGAATCAAGTCAGAGTTGCCGGCCAGCGCGCAACTCATGGCATTCACTGGTGTGCAGAAGGTTGTCGATTTTCAGGATATTGACTACGGCAACGA